>NZ_JBHZAV010000192.1:0-17907 GCF_042754445.1 Embleya sp. NPDC059213 | reverse complement strand
GCCGGTGCCCCGACGGGAGCACCGGCCGTCGCGACCTCAGTCGCGGACCGGCACCGTCACCGTGGACGGGTCGTTCGCCGGCGAGGAGAAGGCGATTCCGGCGCCGAACGGGTTGTGCTCCAGGTAGAGCGGATCGACCGTGTCGAGCACCACGGCGAGGCGGTGGCCGGCCGGTACGTCGTAGGCCGTCGCGTACATGTCGATGTCGACCGGGAAGGCCACTCCGGGTGTCTTCCCGTGGAAGCTCAGCGGCGAGTGGGTGACCAACTTGCCGACGCCCAGCGGGCCGACGTCGTACAGGTAGGCGAAGATCGTCCCGCTCTCGTGCGATGCGGTGACCGTGGTGTGCAGCTTCGTCGTACCGCGCACCCTGGTCTGCGTGTCGTAGCGGTCGCTCTGCCACACGCCCGCGAACGCTCTGGGCAGCAGCGGGATCGAGGCGACCGGCGGTATCCGCAGGAACTGGTCGAGGATGCTGGACAGGAAGACCGTGCCGCCGTTCGCCCCGGAGTCGAGGTTGGCCAGGACGCGTTGGGTCCCGGTCAGCGCGATGGTGCGGGTGGCGGACGGCACTGCCGACCAGCTCGGGTAGCCCTCGTAACCACCGTCACCGGTACGGGGCTTGAGCTGTACGGGCGGCTCCCGGTCGATGCCGTTGTCGACGCCCCGGAGATGGTGGTCCAGCCAGCGGGTGGAATCGGCCCACATGTCGTTCGGCAGTCCGAACAGGCCGCCCAATTCGGCGGTGGCGTGGTCGCCGGGACGGAATTCCAGTCGCTTGGCGCCGGTCAACCTCGTGTAGAAGTCCGCGTATTGGTCCGGCGGGAAGAGCGAGTCGCCCCACGCGTTGCCGAGCATGATCGCGGCGCCGTTGGCGTTGATCCGATCGAGGTAGGTCGCGGGCGAGCGCTTGGCGCCCCACGCGAGCATGTCCGCCTCCTTGGCCAGGTTGCCGGAGAGGAAGTTCTTCAGGATCTCGGTGAGTTCGGCGCTGGGCCGGCCGGTGAGGAAGCCGGCGCCGCCCAACAGCGCGGCGGCCTGCGCGTGTTCGGTTCGGCCGCTGTAGATCGAGTCGATCAGGTCGGCCCAGCCGCTCATCGCGACCACGGCCTTGATCCGAGGGTCGAACGCGGACGCCAGCAGGCTGATGCCGGCGCCGTAGGACACGCCGGCCATGCCGATCCGGCCCTGGTCGGCGGGCGTGTTGGCGAGCGCCCAGTCGATCACCCGGGACGCGTCGGCGATGTCCTCGGGGCCGGCCGTCTCGATCTCGCCGCCGGATTGCCAGAAGCCGCGCGAGTTGTAGCCGATCACGACATAGCCCCGCTCGGCGAGCTTTTGCGCGGGCACGACGTACTCGATCTGCGGCATCGCCCAACTGGTCGGGAGCACCACGACCGGGTAGCGGGTGTCGGGTGCGCCGCCGGTGGGGGCGATCACGTTGGCGGCGAGCCTGGTGCCGCCGTCGCCGGGGATGTCGACGAAGCGCAGGGACGTTCCCGCGGCGGCCTGCACGGCTGCCGCGGGGGTGTGGGTGGGGACGGTGCCGGCCGACGCGGCGGGACCGAGCGTGGTCCCGGCGAGAATCGCGGCCGAGACGACGGCGACCGCACGAGCGCCCGGGCGCATGCGGAATCGACCCATGAGGGTCTCCTGACGTCATGGTCGGGGCGTGGCCCGACCCGCGAGATTGCAGGGTGAAACGACGCCCAGGGACGGCGTCGGAGAGGTGACTCACGAGTAAGTTACGCGCCGGTAAACCAGGACGGAAGAGCCACGAGGCAGTCCGCTTCGCGCGGTTTCGGCGGCGGGGGAACGGCGTCGGCGGCGCGTCGACGAACCGCCGGCGGGACGGTGGTGGGACGGCGACGGTGGGGTCGGGTCGGGGCCGGTGCCCGGTGGCGGTCGGCCCCGCCGATTTCTTGATCGCGGTATCGGTGCGCGCTGCGTCCCGCCCGGGCGTCGCCCGGGTACCGTGGTCCCGCGAGCGGGGGCGAGCGGGGGCAAGCGGGGGTGAGCGTGGAGGACGTCGACGCGGAGACGCGGCGGGCGTGGGAACGGGGCGAGCGCGGTCGGGCACGGTGTGCCGAGGCGCTGGCCGAGGAGTCGACGGACGAGGGTCCGGACGCCGTGCGCGAGTTGCTCGCGGAGGCGATCGAGTTGCTGACCGACGCACTCGGCGCGCTGGACGGCGCCGATGCGCACTGGCCGGAATTCGCCTACACGGCCGGCATCGCCCACGCCGCGAGCGCGAGCGCGGCGCCCGGCGGTGATCGACGGGCCTGGGACCAGGCGCGGATCTGCTTCCGACGCGCCCACCGGGCCGCGCCGGAGCACGCCCACCTGCTCCGGGCCGCCGCGCAGGTGGCCTCGGCCCGGATCGGACTCGACCCGCGCGGCATCGCCTGGCGCAGCTTGCTCGACCCGCCGTCCGCCGCCGAGATCGCCGCCGCGCTGGGCCGGCTCGGCAGCGACGCGCTGGTGCAACTCGTCCCCGGCGCAGCGGTGTCGACCGGCACGGACGGCACGACGCGGGTGCTCGACCTGCCCGAACTGGACTACGGCCTGGCCCTGGCCGAGGGCGATCGGGAGAACTGGGCGGACCTGCTCGACGCGTTGTGCGGCTGGGCCTGGGGCGCGGTGATGGAACCGGTACTGACCGCGCTGCCCGGCTCGTTCGGCCGCGCGCCGTCCCTGGTCCTGCTGCCCGCCGGACCGTTCGGCATGGTCCCGTGGCACGCGGCCTGGTCACTCGTCGACGGCCGCCGCCGGCACGCGCTGCAACACGCGCAGATCTCCTACATCGGCGCACCGCGCCTGCTGTGCGAGGTCGCCGCGCGGCGGAGCAGCGAGCCGGTCCGGCGAAGCCCGATCGAGATCGGCCGAACCGCCGGCGACCCGATCGCGTTCGTACCGGCCGGCGGTCACGACGAGACCTGGCGGGTGGGCGCCGAATACCTGACGGCCGGCACCCACACGGTGGTGTCCACGCTGTGGCCGGTGGACGAGACGACCACCGCGCTGGTCCTGTACATGGCCCACCACTACCTCGACCGCCGCGACCTCCCCCCGGCCCAGGCGGTGCGTACCGCGCAGTTGTGGCTGCGCGACCCCAAACGCGGCATCCCGGCCGCGATGCCGGCCGAACTGGCCGCCCGCGCCCGCGCGATCGTCCCGGACGACCTGACCGGCTGGGCGGGCTTCACCCACTCGGGATGGTGAGCCCTACCCGTGGAAAACGGCACGTGCCGCCGATCCGGGTCGGTGCCGCCTGCCCGCCCAGGACGTTGCCGCACCCGCCCGGGACGGCGCGAATCACCACCCGGGGGCATCTCCCGCGCCCGCCGGGCGACCCGGCCCGAGGTCGCCTTCCCCCACCCCGCCTTCCCAAGCCGCCCGCGAGGCGCGTACTGTTCGCCACGCCATCGCGGGAGCTCGGACCAACCGGGCTGAGAGGGCGGCATGGGGTGTCGGCGTCGAGCCGGTGCACACCCCGGGGCCACCGACCGCTTGAACCTGTCCGGGTAATGCCGGCGTAGGGAGAGCAGGTAGAGCCATGTCGGCTCCTGTCGTCGACGACGCACGCCCCGAGACGCCGCACGCCGGCGCCGAGGCACCCCTGATCCTGGACACCGCCCCACCACGCACCCTCGGCTTCCGCGACCAGGCGGCGTTCTGGGCCAACCTCGGGGTGAGCCTGCTCGGCTTCTCCGGCGCCCTGTACGTGCTGGCCCCGGTCGGCTACCCGCAACTGTCGATGGTCGCCGCGATCGTCGCGGCCGTCGGCGGCACGCTGATCGGCACGCTCATGGTCGCGGTCGCCGGCATCCCCGGTGCACGCAGCGGCGCACCCGCGATGACGGTGCTGCGCGGCCTGTTCGGCACCAAGATCTCGTACGTGCCGACGGTGTTCAACATCGTCCAGTGCATCGGCTGGGGCACCTTCGAGCTGCTGGTGATCTCGATCGGCATCGAGGCGATGACCGACGGCGACGGCCCGCACTGGCTCTACATCGTCGCCGCCGGCGCGGTCACCACGGCGATGACGCTGCGCCCGCTGGGCATGCTGCGGATCCTGCGCCGCTACGTGACGGTCGCGGTGGGCATCGCGATGCTCTACTTCTCGGTGCAGCTGTGGCGCGAGGGCCTGCCGCCGATGACCGAGGGTTCGTGGTCCGGGTTCTTCCCGGCGATGGACGCGGCGCTCGCGGTCGCGGTCTCCTGGGTCCCGTTGGCGTCCGACTACACCCGCCACTCGCGCGGCACCAAGCCCGCGTTCTGGGCCGCGTTGAGCGGGTTCTCGATCACCAGCATCTGGTGCTACCTGCTCGGCCTGGTCGCCCTCGCCCAGGTGGGCGGCGACCCGGACAAGATCTTCGACTCGTTCCTGGGCGTCACCGCCGGGTGGGTGTTCTTCGCGGTGCTGGTGGTGCGCGAGGTGGACCAGAGCTTCGCCAACGTCTACAGCACCGCGATGTCCATCCAGAACCTCGCGCCGCGGGTGGATCGCCGGGTGCTCTGCCTGGGTGTGGGTGCGCTGGTCACCGGGTTCGCGCTGATGGTGAACGACTTCGACACCTACGCGAGCTTCCTGTCGCTGATCGGTTCGATCTTCATCCCACTACTGGGCGTGCTCGCGGTGGACCTGTTCGCCGGGCGCGGCCGGGCCGGCTGGGACCTGGGCGACCACGCGCCGGCGCGCTGGGTGATGGTCGCGCCGTGGGCGCTGGGATTTTGCATGTACCAGCTGATCAACCCGGGCTCGGTCGAGTGGTGGGCGACGTTCTGGGGGCACATCCAGGACGCGCTGCACATCCACGCGCAGACCTGGACCTCGGCCTCGCTGTTCTCGTTCGCGCTCGCGGGCGTGACCGCGTACGTCGCGGTCGCGTGGGACCGGCGGCGGGCGGTCGCGGCGCGTTGAGGTGGGCCGGCCGCGTCGGTCGGGTGCCTCCTCCCGACGCGGCCGTGATCCACCGGTGGGTCAGCGGGTGCCGAGCGCCTTGGCCAACTCGGCCTTGTTCATCGTCGAGCGGCCCTTGAGATTGCGCCGCTTGGCATCCGCGTAGAGCTGGTCGTAGGTCGGACCCTGCGCGCCCTTGTGCGAGTTCCGGCCACCGCGCTCGGCCGAGGACATGTCGTGCGTCGAGGAACGGCTCGCCGTCTTCGACTCGCCGGCACGGGCACGCTCCTTGTTGACCGTTCGGGCGGCGATCTCCTCCGCGCGCTTCTCGCCGGTGCCGCGCTTTCGGGCACCCTCCTTGATGTGTTCGTACTGCCGCTCGCGCTTCGGGCTGGATCCGCGTGGCATGGCAAACCTCCTTGTTCGTTCCTGTTCGTGTCGTTTCATGGGTTGCCGTCGCGTGCTGTCCGCTACCCGCGTTCGGGCGGATCATCGGTGCCCGCCGAGCGGAGTTGACCTTCGAGTCGGTCGAAGCCACAGACTCGCGGCATGGACGACACGAGCGACACGAACAACGAGGTACTGGTGCCGATCGGGATGTTCGCGCGGCGGGTGGGACTCAGCCCCAGCGCGTTGCGCTACTACAGCGACTGCGGTGTGCTGCGGCCCGCGTCGGTGGATCCGGACACGGGATACCGCCTGTACGCGCCGGACCAGGAGGCACGGGCGATGCGCCTGCGCGAGCTGCGCGAGGCGGAGGTGTCATTGCCGGACGCGGTCGCCGTACTGGACGGCCCGCCGGCACGCGCCGAGGCGCTGCTGCGCACCCATCTGGACCGCATGCGGGGACGGGTGGACATCGCGCGGGACGTGGTCGAGGGCGTGCTGCGCGCGCTGAACACGACCGGTACGCGGGCCGAGGTCGGCGGCGCCGAATGGGCGAGCGCGGTGCGGCAGGTGGCGCCGGCGGCGGGGGAGGGGGAGCCGGCGGTGCTCGGGTGTGTGCTGGTCGAGGTGGCCGACGGCGAGGTACGCCTGGTGGCGACGGATCGGTATCGGCTGTCCGTACGCACGCTGCGGGCACTGCGGATCGAAGGTGGTCCGGGACGGGCACTGATCCCGGTGGGCGAACTGAGCGCGCTCGGCGCGTGGGCGACCGGGCATCGCGAGATCGCCCTCGAACTGGACACGACGGGCTGCCGGCTGCGCGCGGGCGAGGAGGTACACGAATTGCCCACGTCGGATGAGCACTATCCGGCCTACCGCGACCTGCTCGCCACCTCGGCCGTACCGACCACGCGTGCGGTGGTCGACCGCGCCGCCCTGCGCGACGCGCTGCTGGACGACGCGGGCTCGGTTCGTGTGCTGACCGTCGACCCGGACCGGGTCGGGGTGGCCGACCGCACGCTGCCCGCGATCTGCACCGGCCCGCCGATCCGGCTCGCCTTCGACCCGGCGAAGCTGGTACCGGCGCTGGACGCCGGGGTCGGCCCGGACGTCCTGCTCGACATCGCCGCCGCCGATCGGCCGGTGCTGCTGCGTTCCGCCGACCAGGGCAGCTTCACCACCCTGGTGATGCCGGTGCCGCTTCCCGACGACGCCTGAGTCGGCGTCGTCAGGCGGTCTTGTGGCGGCGTCGGCCGCTGCTCTCCAGGTAGCGGGCGAGGCCGGAGAGGAGCATGCACATGCCGATGTAGATCGGGGCGATCACGATGACGACCGGGATGAAGGGAAGGCTGTAGTCGAGGTTGGTGGCGATCTGCTTGCCGGCGTACAGGAATTCCTCGTAGGAGATCAGGTAGCCCAGTGAGGTGTCCTTGAGCGTGACCACCAACTGGCTGATGATCGTGGGCAACATGGTGCGCACCGCCTGCGGGATGAGGATGTTCACCATCACCGTGGTCTTGCGCATGCCCAGCGCGTAGGCCGCCTCGCTCTGCCCCTTGGGGACCGCGTTGACGCCGCCGCGGAAGACCTCGGCCAGGACCGAGCCGTTGTACAGGGTCAGTCCGGAGATCAGCGCGAGTCGGGGTTCGACCTTCATCGCGATGAAGATGAAGAAGATCATCACCAGCACCGGCATGGCCCGGAAGAACTCCACCACCAGACCGGAGATCCAGCGCACCACCCGGTGGTCGGAGAGCCGGCCGGCCGCGAACACGGCGCCGAAGGCCAGCGAGAGCACCGCCGCCCACGCGAAGACCTGGAGGGTGTGCCCGAGGCCGCGCAGCAACAACTTCTGCACGCCCACGTATTCGAACGGCGCCCACTTGTCGTGGTCGAACTGGCCGGTGTCGATCAGCTTGTAGATCACCCAGGCCAGCACGCCGAGCAGCAGTACGGTGACGATCCAGCCGTAAGTACGGTGCCGGGCCAGGGCCTTGGGTCCGGGGACGTCGTACAGCGCCGAACTCTCGATGCTCATCGGGCCACCTCCAGGCGCTTCTCCAGGAAGCGGAACAGGGCGCTGATGGACAGCGTGATGATCAGATAGCCCACCGCGATCCACAGGAACGTGACGACGATGTCGTAGCCGAGTTCGTTGAGCGTGCGGTACGTGCCCAGCAGTTCGACGACGCTGAACGATCCGGCGATCGCGGTGTTCTTGGCGAGCGCGATCAGCGTGCTGCCCACCGGCGGGATCACCGCGCGCACCGCCTGCGGCAGCACGATCAGGTTGAGCGTCTGGCCGAAGTTCATGCCCAGGCTGCGCGCCGCCTCGCCCTGGCCGACCGGCACGGTGTTGATCCCGGCGCGAACGGCCTCGCAGATGAACGCCGAGGTGTAGCAGCCCAGGGCGAGCACCGCGAGGGTGAAGAACGGGAGCACCACGCCGAATCTGGGCAGGCCCAGCACGACCGCGAAGAACAGCAGCGTGAGCGGGGTGTTGCGGAGCACGGTCACCCACACGCCGCCGAGCAGACGCAGCGGCCGGACCGGGGAGACCCGGCAGCCGGCCATCAGCACCCCGATCACGAGCGCGATCGCCGAGGCGGCCAGGGTGAGTTCGAGGGTACCCACGAAGCCCTTGCGGAACAGGGCGAAGTTGTCGAGCAGGACGTTCATCGTCGACGCCTTCCGCTAGTACCGGTCCACCGGCGGCGGCTGGGGGGCCGGTACGCCGGAGAGACCGAGGGTCGAGTCGTAGGCGCGCTTCCAGTCGCCGTTCTGCTCGTGCGCGACGATCGCGTCGTCGAGGGCGAGGCGGAAGTTGCGATCCCCGCGTGGTACCCCGATTCCGTACGGTTCCTTCGAGAACGGCTCGCCGGCCAGCCGGAGTTGGTCGGGCACCTTCGCGGCGTAGCCCTTGAGGATGGTGTCGTCGGTGGTGACGGCGTCGACCTGAAGGCTGATCAGGTTGTCCACACAGACCGAATAGCTGTCGTAGGCGACGGCGGTGGCCTTGGGGTAGTCGGCGACCAGGCGCTGGTAGGGGGTGGATCCGGCGACCGAGCAGACCTTCTTGCCGGCCAGGTCCTGCGGGCCGTTGATGTCCTTGTCGTTCTTGCGGACCAGGAGCGCCTGACCGGCCATGTAGTACGGGCCGGCGAAGCCGACCAGCTTCTTGCGGTTGTCGTTGATCGTGTACGTCCCGACGTAGTAGTCGACTTCGCCGTTCTGCAGGGACGTCTCGCGGTTGGCGGAGGTGATCGTCTTGAACTCGATCCGGTCCGGCGGGAAGCCCAGCGAGGCGGCCGTCATCTTGGCGATCTCGATGTCGAAGCCCGAGTAGTAGCCGGTTGCCGGATCCTGCTGGGCGACATAGGGCTGGTCGGCCTTGGTGCCGACGATCAGGCGTCCGCGCGACTTGGCCGAGCGGAAGGTGGGCGAGTCGACGGTGACGTCGGTGGCGACCTGATAGGTCGGCAGGTCCTTGGCCTTGGGGCCCTTGGGTGGGGGAGTGCCGGATTTGCCGCAGGCGGCCAGGAGGGCGCCGGCGAGGAGGAGGGCGAGCAGGGCGGCGGTGTGCGTGCGGTGTCGGGTGCGGCTGTGGACGTGGCGTCGGGTACGGCGTGGAGAGCGGCGTCGGGTGCGCATGTTCGGACCCCCGTCAGTGCTTGAGGATCTTGGACAGGAAGTCCTTGGCCCGGTCGGTCTCCGGGTGGTCGAAGAAGTCCTCGGGGCGGCGCGACTCCATGATCCGACCGTCCGCCATGAACACGACGCGATTGGCCGCCGACCGGGCGAAGCCCATCTCGTGGGTGACCACGATCATCGTCATGCCCTCGACCGCGAGCGTGCGCATGACCTCCAGGACCTCGTTGATCATCTCCGGGTCGAGCGCGGACGTCGGCTCGTCGAACAACATCACCTTGGGGTCCATCGCCAACGACCGGGCGATGGCCACTCGTTGCTGCTGACCGCCGGAGAGCTGCGCCGGATACTTGGGCGCCTGGTCGGCCAGGCCGACCCGGTCCAGCAACTCGCGGGCCTTCTTGACCGCTTCGGCCTTGCTGCGCTTGCGGACCTTGATCTGGGCCAGCGTCAGGTTCTCCAACACGGTCTTGTGCGCGAAGAGATTGAAGGACTGGAACACCATGCCGACCTCGGAGCGCAGCCGGGCCAGTCCTCGACCCTCGGCCGGCAGCGGCAGGCCGTCGATGGTGATGCTGCCGGAGTCGATCGTCTCCAACCGGTTGATCGTGCGGCACAGCGTCGACTTGCCGGAGCCGGAGGGGCCGATCAGGACGACCACCTCGTTGCGGGACACCGTCAGATCGATGTCGCGCAGAACGTGCAGCGACCCGAAGTGCTTGTTCACGCCGGAGAGAACGACGAGTGGGTCTTCCGAGGTCACAGGTATTCGACTCGCCTTCGACACGGGGGCAGGGGCCGTGCGCAAGCGCACATGCCCGGTGCATCGACCTCGGCGGGTCGATTCAGTCGCGTCGCCGCCGCCAACCCCTCTAACGGCCGATAGAGTCCCCTCGCGCGGGTGACACGTGCCCGGTCGGGGGCGCCGATGCGCGGATCCCGCGCCGGCGGACGTGCGTTCGGGCGGAGCGGGTCGAGCCGAGGGAGTCGTCGATGGCCAAGGTCAACATCAGTCTGGACGCGAACGTCGTGATCGAGGTCATGGTCCTGTCCGGGGTGCGCAACGCACAGGACGCGATCGAGGCGATCGTGCTCGACTACATCGCCCGCGGCCACCGCACCGAAGCGCTGACCGGCAACGTCGAGGACCACCGGCGTACGGTCGAGGAGCGCGAGCAGCGCAACCCGGTCATCGAGTAGCGGGCCCGGTCACGCCGCTCGTCGCGTGGCGTCCCACCGGCCTCCCGAGGCGCCGTTGTCCCGAGCCGCTGTGTATTGCCCGAGGGGGCTGCGCGAGAATGGCCGCCGACACGTGTGACCCGGAGCCTCGGGTCGGGTCGGCGGGGGATGAGGTGCGTACGCATGCGGCTGTGGCTGTCCTATTTCGCTTTCATGTCCTCGGTGGGCCTGACCAACCGCACCAGCGACATCTGGCGCAGCGCGCGGGTGGCCGACGACATCGTGTCGGCGTTTCGCGCGGTGCCGCTGGGTGACCCGGCGCGGCGCGGGCTGGTTCGGGCGATGGCGCTGGTGGCGATCCAGATGTGGTGCGTGTCCATCGTGATCGCGGTGTCGCCGTGGTTCGCGGCGGACGGCGAGAGCCCGGCGGCGTTCCGGGGCTATCTGTCGATGGCCGCGATCGTGGTCCTGCTGGTCGTCGTGGTGATCGAGGCGACGGTCATCCTGTTCAATCGGCCGCGCAATCTGGTGGCGCCGCACATGCGGGGGGAGCGCGGCGTGCTGCGCTGACGGGGCGTCATGTGCCGGCGGGGCGGTGCGTCGTCCGGGCCTGCGGCGGTCCTTTCGCGGGCGTATGGCGGCCCGGTGACGGGTGTACGGCGGTTCTTCGGTGGGCTCTTCGGCGGGCCTACGGCAACAGGGCGCAGCCGCCGTAGCCGAGGACGTGTTCGCGCAGCAGGTCGCTCGTGGCCGGGTCGCGGCGGCGGAAGGCGGCCACGATCGGCTCGTGGTCGGCCGCGTTCTCCTGCAGGTCCATCCGGTAGACCCGGATCGACAACGTCGTCCACACCTCGATGCCCAGCGCCTCCCAGACCGAGCGCAGCAGCGCGTTGCCGGACGCCGCGACGATCTCGCGGTGGAAGGCCACCCCGTGCCGGATCTGGGCGCCCGCGTCGCCGTCCGCCGACGCCGCGTGCAGTGCGGCGACGTGCCGGTCGAGCGCGGCGAGCCGTTCGTCGTCGATCCGGGGCAGCGCGAGCCGCGCGGCGGTCTCCTCCAGGCCCGCCCGGACCGGGTAGATCTCGCGTAGATCGTGCTCGCTGAACGAGCGCACCCGCACGCCCTTGTTGGGCTCCGACTCGACCAGGCCGAGCTGTTCCAACTCGCGCAACGCCTCGCGGACGGGTGCCTGGCTGACCCCCAACTCCACCGCGACGCGGCGCTCGACGATGCGTTCGCCCGGGGCCCACCGGCCCGCGACCACGGCTTCGGTGACGTACTGGCGGATCTGTTCGCGCAGCGGGCGGCGTTCCAGGGTCGGGCGGGGCGGCTCGGTCATCGGGCCAGTCTAGGACGCGGACCCGACTTTTGCGCAATGATCGATCATTGCGCAGAATGGAAGGGCTTCGCCGCGGAGCTCCCGACTTCCCCGGAAGCCCGCACCCGGAAGCTCCACCGATACGAAGGAGGGCGGCCCGGATGTCACACCACACGACCGGCCGTACCCCGACCGGGCAGCTCGACCAGCTCCCCGACCGGGATCCCGAGGAAACCGCGGAATGGACCGAGTCGCTCGACGCCGTCGTCCGCGCCGCAGGCCCGGGCCGGGCCCGGCTGCTGCTGGCCCGCCTGCTCGAACACGCGGCACACCGCGGCCTCGACCTGCCGCCGGTGACGCGCACCCCCTACGTCAACACCGTGCCCACCTCGGCCGAGCCGAGCTACCCCGGCGATGTGGACCTGGAGGAGCGGATCACCGCGTACAACCGGTGGAACGCGGCGGCCATGGTCACCCGGGCGAGCCGGTTCGGGCTGGGCGGGCACATGGCCACGTACGCGTCGGCGGCGTGGTTGTACGAGGTCGGGTTCGAGCACTTCTTCCGGGGGCGGGCCGACGGTGGGCCCGGTGATCAGATCTACTTCCAGGGGCACGCGTCGCCCGGCGTGTACGCCCGGGCCTTCCTGGAGGGGCGGCTGACGGCCGATCGACTCGACCGTTTTCGCCGCGAGGTGGGCGGTGGCGGGCTGCCGTCCTATCCGCATCCGCGATCCCTGGGCGGCTTCTGGGAGTTCCCGACCGTGTCGATGGGGCTCGGGCCGTTGGCCGCGGTCTACCAGGCGCGGTTCAACCGCTACCTGCACCACCGGGGCATCAAGGACACCTCGCAAAGCCGGGTGTGGGCCTTCCTGGGCGACGGCGAGATGGACGAGCCCGAGGCCACCGCCGCGCTCACCCTGGCCGCGCGCGAGCAACTGGACAACCTGGTCTTCGTGATCAACTGCAACCTCCAGCGATTGGACGGGCCGGTGCGCGGAAACGGGCGCGTGGTCCAGGAGTTGGAGAGCGTGTTCGCGGGCGCCGGGTGGCATGTGGTCAAGGCGCTGTGGGGTCGGGACTGGGACGAACTGTTCGCGCGCGATCGTGACGGTGAGCTGATCCGCCGCCTGGAGCACACGCCCGACGGCCAGTTCCAGACCTACTCGGCCGCCGACGGCGCCTACATCCGCGACAACCTGTTCGGCGGCACACCCGATCTGCGCCGGGTGGTGGCGCACTTGGACGACGCGCGGCTCGGCGAGCTGGTCGGGTTCTCCCGGGCCGGCCACGAACCGCGCAAGGTGCACGCGGCCTACCGCGCGGCGATCGAGCATCGGGGCGGGCCCAGCGTGGTGTTGGTGCAGACGGTCAAGGGGTGGACGCTCGGACCGGGCTTCGAGGCGCGCAACGCCAACCACCAGATGAAGAAGCTGCGGCAGGACGAGTTCCGGGTGATGCGCGACCGGCTGGACCTGCCGGTGTCGGACGCCGACCTGGACGGCGAGTTGCCGCCGTACCTGCACCCGGGGCCGGATTCGCCCGAGGCCCGCTACCTGGCCGAGCGGCGCCGGGTGCTCGGCGGTCCGGTACCGGCGCGGCGGCTCGGATTCACGCCGCTGCCGGATCCGCCGGCGCTGGGGGAGGCGCCGTTCGCCGCGTTGCTCAAGGGGTCCGGCAGGCAGGAGATCGCGACCACGATGGCGTTCGTGCGACTGGCCAAGGAGCTGATGCGCGATCCGGTCGTCGGCCGGCGCTGGGTGCCGATCGTGCCGGACGAGGCGCGCACGTTCGGGATGGAGTCGATGTTCCCGACCGCCGGGATCTACTCGCCGCACGGGCAGACCTACGACGCGGTGGACCGCGAACTGCTGCTGTCCTACCGGGAGGCGGTGGACGGCCAGATCCTCAACGAGGGCATCACCGAGGCGGGCGCGGTCGCCTCGTTCACGGCGGCGGCCACCGCGTACGCCACGCACGGCGAGCAGATGATCCCGTTCTACGTCTTCTACTCGATGTTCGGCTGGCAGCGAGTCGCCGACCAACTGTGGGCACTGGCCGACCAGATGGGTCGGGGCTTCCTGATCGGCGCCACCGCCGGCCGCACCACGATGACCGGCGAGGGGCTGCAACACGCTGACGGCCACTCGCAGTTGATCGCGTCGACCAATCCGGCCTGCGTGTCCTACGACCCGGCCTTCGGGTACGAGATCGCGGTGATCGTCCGGGACGGTCTGCGTCGGATGACGACCGCGACGGCCGAACACCCCACCGGAGAGGACGTCTTCTACTACCTCACCGTGTACAACGAGCCGCTCCCGCAACCGCCGATGCCCAGTCCGGACGCCGTCGAGGGCATCCTGCGCGGCATGCACCTGTGCGCGCCCGTTCCGGACGCGGCGGCCGAACTGCTCGCCAGCGGCACGGCGGTGCGGTGGGCCCTGGAGGCGCAACGGCTGCTCGCCGAGGACTGGCAGGTGCCCGTGCAGGTGTGGTCGGTGACCTCCTGGACCGAACTGCGCCGCGAGGCGCTGGCCGCCGGCGAGGACCGAGTCCCCTACGTCACCCGGGCATTGGCCGACGCGACCGGCCCGGTGGTGGCGGTGAGCGACTGGATGCGGGCCGTCCCCGACCAGATCGCCCCTTGGATCCGCCAGGACTGGACATCCCTCGGCACGGACGGCTTCGGCCTCTCCGACACCCGGCCCGCCACCCGCACCCACTTCGCCGTCGACGCCCCCGCGATCACCATCCGTACCCTGACGACCCTGGCCCACCAGGGCCGGATCAAGCCGGACCTGCCGGCCGAGGCGATGCGCCGCTACGGCCGCGCAGGGGACTGACCTTCGCCCGGCAGAGCGGACGCCCGCCGAAGGGGGCGGGTTCGGGGCCGCCACGGTCGTGCGGTGACGGCCCCGATCGTTGCCTCGGTTCAGCTACCGGCGACGAGTTGCGCCGGGCCGAAGGTATTGCCGTTGTTGTCGGGGACCTGTCCGGGGAAGGTGTAGACGTTGCCGTTGGCGGCGCGCACCCAGAGGTCGGCCTTGCCGTCGCCGTCGAAGTCGCCGTTCGTGGACGGCCACGCCGAATGGGTGGCGGGCGGTGACGGGGCGCCCGGATGGTGGGGTGTTCGAGTACGTCGGCCGCTGAGTGGGTGGGGTGCTAAAACCGGTGGCCGGGGGTGGGGGTGGCCGGCAGCGTGGGTCGGCATGGTGATGTTGCGGCAGGTTCGGGCCGACTTCGATGCCGCTTCGGTGGTGGTCTATCAGGCGTACGCGCCGGCTGTTGCCGAACCCGCTTTGCGGGAGGGGCGGTTCGTGGCGCCGTTCTCGTTCGGGCGGATGACGTGGGTCAAGCCGTCGTTCTGCTGGCTGATGCATCGCAGTGACTGGGGGCGCAAGGCGGGCCAGGAACGGGTGTTGGCCGTGCGGATCGGTCGGGCCGGGTTCGAGCACGCGCTCGGGCGGGCGGTGTCGACCGAGGGGTCGGTGGCGGGTGCCGCGGTGCACGTGCAGTGGGATCCGGAACGGTCCTTGCGGGGCGCGGCGTTGAACCACTACAGCATTCAGGTCGGGATCGGGCGCGGGCTGATCCGCACCTTCAATGACGAGTGGATCGTCGGCATCACCGATCTGACGCCGTTGGTGCGGCGGGTGGCCGGGTTGGTCAAGGACGGCCGGGTCGACCAGGCCCGGCGGTTGTTGCCGGTGGAGAAGCCGTACCCGCTACCCGCGTCGCTCGCCCGGCGGGTCGGCGCGGACGGCTGAGCCGGGGCGAGGGACGCGGATGGCGGGTACGGGTTCGCATGCGGCGGGGTGCGCCGAGGGAGGTCAGGCGTGTGTGCCGCCGTCGATGCGGATTTCGGTGCCGGTGATGAAGGCGCCGTCTTCGGAGGCGAGCATCGCGACGACACCGGCGATGGCGTCGGGGCCGGCCATCGGGGCGCCGCCGGATTCGAGTTCGGTGGCCAGGATCGGGGAGAGCTTGGCGAACAGCTCCCAGTCGGTGTCCGCCGGGAGGTAGCCCGAAGTCGCGTCGGTGATACCGGACTTGATGCTTCCGGGGGCGACGTTGACGGCGCGCAGCCCCTGCTTGCCGTATTCGAGGGCGAGCGCGTGGGTGAAGGACTGGATGCCGCCCTTGCTTGCCGCGTAGGCCGCCATGTAGGGGTGGGCGAAGGCCGCCGAGGTGGAACTGAAGTTGACCACGACGCCGTTGCCGGCGGCCAGGAGGGCGGGCAGCGCCTCGCGCGTGACCAGGAACGTGCCGGTGAGGTTGACCGTGATGATCTTGTTCCACAGGTCGAGCGAGGTCAGGTGGGTGTGCTCGGCGCGCAGGATGCCGGCGGCGTTGACCAGGACGTCGAGGCCGCCGAGTTCGGCTACGGCGGTACGGACGCCTTCGGCTACGGAGGTCTCGTCGGCGATGTCGACCACGAGGGTGGTGAGGCGCTCGGCGGTGCCCTCGGTGGTGGCGCGTTCGCGGGTGCCGGTGAGGCCGTCGGCGACCACGTCGGCCGCGACCACCCGGCCGCCCTCGCGGAGCAGTCGCAGGGCCGTTGCCTGTCCGATGCCGGAGCCGGCGCCGGTGACCAGGACGCGGCGGGTGTCGAAGCGGTTCATGTGAGTGCCTTCTTTCCGGGCGGTGGGTATCCGCGTTGGGCCGCAGTGGGTATCCGCGCTTGGTGTATGGCGGGTATCCGCGCTTGGTACCCGCTTTTCTGCACGTTACGCCTAACGTGCACGTTGTGCCATTAATTCCCCGGGTGGGCATTAGACTGGGCCGATGGATGCTGCTTCGGTCGGTTCGGATCAGGTGCCGGGTGCGGCTCGGCGGGGTGGGGCCGCCCGGGTGGGGCGGCCTTCGTTGACGGAGCGGCGGAAGGCCGATACCCGCACCGAGGTGTCGCGGGTGGCGATCCGGTTGTTCGCGGAGCGCGGGTTCGACGAGACGACCGTGGAGGACATCGCGGAGGCGTCCGGGATGGCGTTGCGGACCTTCTACCGGTACTTCCGGAGCAAGGAGGAGACCGTCGCGCCGGTGTTGTCGGCCGGGATCGCGGACTGGGTGGAGCGGCTGGCGGCGTGTGATCCGGGGGTCGGGCTGCTGGAGGCGATGACCACGAGTTATCGCGCGGCGATGCGGCACGCGCGAGAGGTGGACGGGGTCGACGACGCGCAATTGCGGGTCGTGCTGCGGACTGCGGAGGCACATCCGGCTTTGCGGGCGGTGTGGTTGGGCGTGCACCACGACTGCGAGGCACGGTTGCGGCCGGTGATTGCGGCTCGGAGCGGGGACGTGGACGCATTGGCGGTGGACCTGGCCGCGGGGACGGCGAACGTGGCGGTTCGGGTGGCGATGTGGCGGTGGGCCTCGGCGAGCGGAGGTGGGGTGGACGCTGCGGAGGTCGTGGCCGATGCGTTGTTGCGGGTCGCCGATGGGGGGCTTTTGGGCACGTGAGGTCGGGGGTTCGGCCTCAAGCGCTCGGCTGGGTCCGCGGTGTGTGTCTCGTGTGTTGCTGCGGCAGGAGTGCGGCTGTTGGTCAGCGGGCCACGGTCGCGCGGTAGTGCTCGTCGGCGGCCGGCGGATTGCGATGGGTGTCGGCGGCCACGACGGCGCCGTCGTCCGGCGCCAGGACGCGGTCGGCGGCGTCCGGGAACGCGGGGCTGCCGGTGATCACCACGGTGGTCCTGCCCCGGCGCAGGGCGGCCGGGGGTCGATCCCCGGTCCACCGGGATGCGCCACGCACATCGGACCGGTGTCGTGCGCGGCCTCAAGCGCCGGCCGGGCTGGATTCGGTCTCGGCCGGTGCCGGGCGTTGGTTGGTTCGGGGTGGCCTCGAGCGCCGGCCGGGTTGCAGGGGCTCAAGTGCCGGCTGGGGTGAGGGGGGCTTCGGGAGGGCTATGGCGATGGTCAGGCCGCCGTGGTGGTTGGCTGTGGTGGTTATTTGGGCCGCGTGGGCGTGGACGATGGCTTGGACGATGGACAGGCCCAGGCCGGTGCCTCGGGCGGAGCCGGTGCGGTGGGGGCGGAACCGGCGGAAGGGTTCGAAGAGTTCGGGGATGTGGTCGGTGGGGATGAGGGGGCCGGTATTGCGGACGCGGAGGGAGCCGGCGGAGACGCCGACCGTGACGTGACCGCCGGGGTGGTTGTGTCGTACGGCGTTCTCGACCAGGTTGGTGACCAGTTGGCGCAGGAGGAGCGGGTCGCCGGAGACGACGCTCTCGGCGAGGATCGCGTCGACTCGGATGCCGGCCTGTTCGGCGGCGGGTCGGGTGTGGCGCAGTACGTCGGCGGTGAGTTCGTCGAGTGCGACCGGGGACGCGTGGACGTTGCCGCGTTCGCTGACCGCGAGGTTGAGCAGTCCGTCGATGAGGCGTTCGGTGCGTCGGTTCAGGGCGAGCAGTTGTTCGCGGGTGTCGATGATGTCCTGTGGTGCGTGGGGGTCGGCGAGGCCGATCTCGATGGCCGTGCG
>NZ_JBHZAV010000191.1:0-18003 GCF_042754445.1 Embleya sp. NPDC059213 | reverse complement strand
GGATAGGCCCACCCCGATTCGGGTGCTGTCCGGATGCCCCGGGGCCGGGCCCGGGAGCGATCGTGGTCGCGTTCACCGGATGCCGTGTCGGCCCGAGGAAGGGAACCGAGATGACCAGACTTCGCAGCACCTGTTCGGCGATCGTGGCGGCCTCGTTACTGGTGTTGACCACCGGCGTCGGCGCGTCCGCCGACACCGGTGCGACCCGGTCGCCCACGCCGGACGGCGTGTGGCGCGCCGACGGGTACGGCATGATCGTGACGATCCGAGACGGCACGCTGCGCCAGTACCAGACCACTTCGATCGGTTGCCTGCCCGGGCCGAGTGCCCGACGCTCCGGTGCCGATCGGGGAGAGACGCTGTACGACTCGACGGACGGCATGGTCGTCGGGGTGCGACCGGCCGCGCGGCCGAACCGGGCCGAGCTGCGTTTCACCCACGCGCCCGGATACCGGAAGCTGAACCGGATCGGTGCCCTGCCACGGAACTGCCTGCGCCCGGCTCCGTCCGGCCCCGTGGCCGCCTTCGACACCTTCTGGCAGTCGTACGAGGAGAACTATCCGTTCTTCGCGGCCAAGGGCATCGACTGGCACGCGCTGCGCGATCGGTATCGGCCACTGGTGGGGCCGAACACCACGGAGGACGAACTCTTCTCGATCATGCGGGACATGCTCGATCCGCTCGACGACGCACACGTGGATCTCACGGCGGGCCCGGACCGATACTTCGGCGACACGCGTCCCGGCACCACCGTGCCCACCGCCGATTTCGACCGGCGGATCCGGGCCTACATCGTCGAACGCGACCTCGGTGGGCGGCCCCTGATCGAGTACGCGAACGGACGGGTCGCCTACGCCGATCTGCCCGACGGACAGGGCTATCTGCGGATCAACGGATTCATGGGCTATCTGCCCGACCGCCCGCCCAGCCACCTCGGCGACAGCGCCGAACTCGACCGCGCCCTGGACGCGGTGCTCACTCCGGAACGGCTGGGCCGGCTGCGCGGGTTGATCATCGACGCACGGGTCAACGACGGCGGCATGGACAACCTCGGGCTGCAACTGGCCGGCAGGCTCTGTGACCGCCCGTATTTCGCCTACGCGAAGCAGGCCCGCAACGACCCGCACGACGCGAGTCGGTTCACCCGCCTCCAGCCGATCGAGGTGCGTCCCGACCCGGCAAGCACCCGCTACACCGGGCCGATTGCCATCCTGACCGGCGGTTCCACGGTCAGCGCGGGCGAGACCTTCGTCCAGGCGATGATGGGCCGGCCCGGTTCGACGATCCGCATCGGTGCGGCCACCCAGGGCGTCTTCTCCGACGTCATGCAGCGCCGACTGCCCAACGATTGGCAGGCGGGCGTGCCCAACGAGGTGTTCCGGACCCGGGACGGCCGCACCTTCGACGGCACCGGCATCCCGCCGAATGTGCCGGAACCGGTTTTCACCGAGGACGAGTTCGCCAACCACCGCGACTCGGCCTTCGACCGTGCGGTGCGGATGTTGCCCACCACCGCTTCCTGACGACCGCGTCCACTCGGTCCCGCTACGCGGCAGGACCGAGGTGGCGGCCGATGAGCAGGGCGACTTCCGGGTGGCCCAGGTAGCCGACGATGCCGTGTGGATCCCGGTGCGGATTCGCCACCCGCAGGTGCCGGTCGACCCCGGGGAACCCGACGGCTCGGCCCGGCGGGCGCAGGGTCACCGGATCCCGCGGGTCGTACACGTTGAGCCAGTGGGCGATCCCGGCCGGCCGGGCGAGCGCGGGCGGTCGTAGATGGCGTTGGATGGTCGCGAAACCGAGGGCCGAGCCGACCGTGACGAACAGCGGGACCTCGATCGTCGTGCCCAACTCGCGCAACAACTCGTAGGCCGGCACGGAACCGAGGGAGTGTGCGACCACGACGACCGGTTCCCGCTCGGCCACGGCCTGCGTCAGGGGTTCCGCGACGATCTGCCGGATGTCCGGACCCACGTAGGGTGCCCGGAGATACGCCTCCACATCGGCGACGAAACGCAGGAACCCTCGACCGGCGGCGGGTACTCGCCGGTCCAGCGCGGCCAGCGTCGCCTGCACCCAGGCCCAGTTGACGGGGCCTCTGGTCACCGCCTCCCCGTCGGGGAGTTCGGCGGTGACATCGTCGTAGGTGAGGCCGAGTTCGACCTCCAGATCCCGGATCAACTCTGCGGCAAGCGTGGAGAGTTCCGGGTCGCGAGGGGCTGCGTCCGGTGCTTCGTCGGCATCCGCCGGGGCGCCGTACGTCACGAGCCTCGGCGACTCGCGGCCCACCCAGTCCGCCAGGACGTCGCCGTAGTAGGGCATGGTGGCCGCAACCACGGCGGGCGGCACGTTCGTCGCACCCAGTCCCTCGGTCAGTGCGTCCACCCACTGCCGCAGCAGTTCGACGGGATCCTTGCCCTGTTGGGCCCGTCCGTGCACGAATACGAGTCGGGTCATGGCGTGCTCCCCCAGAGGAGTTCGGGTGGGTCGGGCCGGGTGGTGTCGCAGGAGAGGGAACTCCAGGTGACCCAGCGCAGTGCAGGCCGCAGATCGGGCGTACCGCGCGGCGCTTCGTGGGTCAGCCACCCCGCCCGCATCAGCGGGTACGTGGGGGTGACCGTCACCGTGTCGGCGAGGCGTGGGTGGCCCGCGAGGAGGACCAGGTCGTACGGAACCCAGCCCTGTTCGGCGCAACGCGCGATCAGGCGGGAGAGGGCGGCCCGTTCGCCCGCGCGGGACAGTGCGTAGGCGGCGGAGAGGGCCAGGGTCGGATTCGGGGGTATCGACTCGTCGTTGAGGAATTCGGCCACCGGCGAATCCGGGTCGGTGGCCACCTGCTCCCAGCCGTTGACGACGCCCACCGCGTATTCCTTGAGGATTTCGGTCTCGTCGCGTACCCAGGGTTTGCCGGAGGTGCTGCCGAGGGGCAGGTGGAGCACCAGGTCACTGCCCTGGTCGTTCGCGAGATGCAGCGTCACGTAGTCGGGGAAGACCGCGGACAACAGCCAGACGGCGTCGCCACCCGAACCGGTGCGAATGATCGCGGCCGTGGGCCTCGCCGGGGTTCCCCACCGCGCCGGCCCGGGGCGCGCGATCCCGGTGGGTCGGGTGCCGCCCGGCAGGTACGCCGCCACCTCGGCGGGTCGTCGTCCGAGGGGGAACCTGACGCACAGGCCCGTTCGATCGGGGAATCCGTCGCGAGCCGGATCCATGATCCCGGCGATGTCCCAGACGCCCAAGTGCTGCGCGGGCATCTGCTTCTCCACCGGCGGTGGTCGTGAGCCCGCGGCCAACCACCTCGACTCGGCCACGGACCGTCCGGTCCGCAGGTCCATGGTCTCGACGACGAACTCGCCGTCGTGGGGAGCGGTGGTCCTCTCGCGATACGGTGGCGCGAATCGGGTGACGACGTCCCGTGGCGGATCCGCTCCGCGGACCCCGCTCAGGGGGGCCACCCGGATTTCGGTGTCGAGTTTGGCGACGTGCCTTCTTTTCCCGTCCTCCGCGCGCAGCTTCCAGGCGCCGTCGGCAGACAGTCCGAACTCGGCTTTCCGAGGCAATCGCACGGTCTGCGAGGGTGTTTCGGCATCGATACGGGCGATTTCCCGCTCGCCGGCATCCCTGACGAGGAATGCTCCCGGTGCGGAGGGTATGCGGGAGGCTCGGACCGTGATGGATACCTCCGCCGGAGAGGGGCGGCGGGCGAGTCGGCAGGGCGGGCGGAACGAGGTGATTTCGAACCAGGGTATTTGAGAATTTATGTGCAGCTCGTCGGACAGGCTTTGCATTCGCTCCTCGACGGCGCGCCACATGCTGTACGTGGTGATGAAGAGATCGTCCGCCTCGCCGTTCTCGCCGAATTCGAGAGCATCGGTGAGTCTGCCGTGCAGGGCGTCCAGAACGGCTCGGGAGAATATGCCGAAGGCCGGCAGGTCACCCCGCGCCGGTATTTCGTACGCAGGCTTGCCCAGCTCGACGGCGTAGAACCGATCGACGAAAGTCCGTCCGCCTCGCCTTTCCGTGGCGTTCGGGAAGATGTTGAAGCCGGTGAGGCCGTTCCGAAATCGTGCGTCCGGCAGCACCCGACAGGCATCGGAGATCAGCACGACGTGTCTGATGCCGCAGTACTGGGCCCACCCCTGGTAGTAGTCGACCTCGACGGCCTCGTTGGGATTGTCGACGCAATTCGACAGGAGCCAGAGATCGGATCCCCGCTGCGGATTCATGACCACGCCGTGTCCCGCGAAGTAGATCACGAGCTGTTCGACGTCCCCACGCATCGTCAGGCTCTGTATGCACTCCCGGAGAGCCTCGGCCCTGATGGATTCGACCGGTGCATCGGGCAGAGGTTGATCGATGAATCGATGGACCTCGTAGCCTTCGCCTTCGAACCATTGGACCATCTCGCGCGCGCTGTTGAGGGCACCTTCCAGATGCGTGAGTTCCCGGTATTTGCCCACACCGATGATGACGGCAGCTTTCGCCATGAGGCGTCACCCCCTGGGGTGGATGGTATCCGCGCGGCGCGGCTCCGTGGGCGAGACTCCGCGAGAAAGGGAAAACGCGTCGATCCACCCGTATCGCTTCCCGTCGGGTGCCGAACCGGTAGCCTGAAGTTCACGTCGGGAGGTGCACGATGGATGACGAGATACGTGCCGTGGACAGCTATATCCGGCGCGAACTGACCAATGTCGATCCTCGGTTGCTCATACTTCGCTTCGATACGGAATACGATATTCCTCTCGATCATGCATTCCCCATCGGCCTGTTGCAGATGGTCGGTGCCTTCGACCCGCCGGGGGCGGCATCGGACCTGGCGAAAACCGCGATCCGGGTCGGGGCGTACTGGTGTCGGATCGTGCAGGCCGACGTCGAATACGACCTGCTGCTCGGTCGGCGACTGATCACCGAGTCGGCGGCGTGGGCGGCGTGGCTGACCGAGGCGTGCGCGGGGAGCCCGACCGATGAGGACACCTTCGCGGCCTACGCCGCCGCCCGCTGGCACGACGGCGCGGGCCGTATCCACTACCGCCTGGGGTCGCACGGACTCGCCGTCGAGTCGTTCAAGACCGCCGAGAAGCTCGCGAAGGCGGCCCACCTGTGGTGGTGCCTGCCCGATCTGAGCAGCAATCGCGCACGCGGGGAGTTCGAACTCAGGAAGACCTTGCACAAGGAGGTCGCAGTCGGCGATCGCCAGACGCTCCTGGACAAGCTGACGGATCTGCACCGGGACGTGGGCCGCGTCGCGAACGAGCACGGGATCGAGGCCGCCCACCCCGGCCGGGCCACCGACGTCCGGGAGCGCGAGTTCCTGCGCGGATACTCGAACGTGTTGCACAATCTCGCGACCGTGCTCCGTGAGTCGGACGATCCGTCGCGGTCCCTGGAGCACACGATCGAATCGATCGCCATTTCGAGGGCGTTGGGGGACCACTACCGGATCGCCCAGTCGACCCTCAACCGCGCGTTCATCGAGAAGCCGGATGCCCTCCGGTACTTCGCCGAGCTGGCCGAACTGCCTTGGCAGCGGGGCAGGTTGATCGCCGAACAGAACATCGCGGCAGGTCGATACGATCTCGAGGGGTTGCGGAGGCTGGAACAGCTTCTGGATGCCATCCGAGGAGACGGGTTCGGCGAAGCGTTGATCAGCGGTGTGGACGCCGACTACTACGCGTACACCGTCCGGGCCTACGGCCGCACCATCAAGGCTCTCCTGCCGGACGCGTCGGCCGAGTTCCGGGCACGGTTGGAGCACGATCTGCGCACCCGGTCGCTGGAGATGGCTCGCTCGATGCGACGGGTGGTCACGCTCCCGGTCTACAAACGCACCTATGCGAAGACGGCGCGCCCGGTCTACCTGGAGCGGATCCGGTATGAACTGGATCTGGAACCGGCCGGATACGAGAAGGCGTTCGCACTGGTGGAGGAGTGCTCGGCCCGTGAACTCCTCGATCTGATGGCCAACACCGAGTTGCCTCTCCTCGAACATCCGGAGCACGGGCACGAGATCGGGTCGTCGCAGCCGGACGAACCCGATCCGGCACCGGCCCCGGCGCGGGGGACACGGGCGGGACTGGTTCGGGCAGCGCCGGCGGGATCGTTCCGACAGGCCGTGCGTGCCAGGTCCGCCGAGTTCGAGGAGAGGTTTTCTCGGCACCCGCTGCAACTGGCTCCGCACGATCCGGACATCGCTCATCGGCTGACGTCGTTCGCGGTCAACCATCCCGGCACCTGCGTGGTTCGCTACTTCGTCGAGGGATGGGACGAGAGCGAGGGCGAGGGTATTCCAACCGGGTTGGGAGCCTTCGTGAGCCGAGGTACGACCCTGACGTACAGGCGCGGGCTCTCCTATCTCGAAGTGCGCGGGTTGTCCGAGGCCATCGCGTCGAACCGGGAACTCGTGCCCACCGAAGCCGATGCCAAGGAGATCTGGCGGTTGTTGATCGCGCCGATCTGGGATCTCGTCACCTCGGACGGCCTGCCCGGACATCTCGTGCTCGTCCCGACCGACGAGATCTTCGCGATCCCGCTCCAGGTCGCCCTGCCGGACGAGCCCGGGGCGGTTCCGCTCGGGGCCATGTTGCCGATGTCGCTGTCCGCGAGCGTGACCACCTACGTAGGGCGAGGTCGGCACCTGCTCAAGACCCAGGCGGTGACCGACACCGATGATCTGGCCGTTCTGATGGGTGTCGATCCCAGTGCCGGCGGGGGCGAGTTGATCAATCTGAAGTGGCCCAAGGAGCACTTCGTCGTCGCCGGCGAACCGCCCGAGACGATTGTCGACGCGGTCACCCGGCACCGGGGCGACTGGTCGGGGGTCCGCGCCCTGGTCGACTGCGAACCGGAGTTCTTCCTCTTCGTCGGGCACGGCGTGTACGACCCCGAGGCCCAGGAGCTGGGTCCGGGTCTGAAGTTCGGTGCCCATTACCTCACCCAGTTCGACGTGGCCCTGCGCCTGCGTCTGCCACGGAACAAGCTCACCGTGCTGGCCGCGTGTGTGGCGGGTCGAGGTATGCAGAGTCAGGGCGGGGACGTCCTGGGGTTCGTGCGGTCGTTCATCGCGTCGGGTGCCGGCGCGGTCGCCGTCCCGCTGTGGGACGTCAGGGACAGTGCCATGGTCGCCACGGTGGGTCGGCTGCTGCGTGCGTCCCGGGAGGCGCTCGACACCGGGGGCGGGGTCTTCGACGTCGTCGACACGCTGCACGAGCACTATCGCGAACTCATGCGCCATCCGTACGAAACGTTCGCCGACCGAGTGCGGGACCTTCCCCTGGCCCTGTATCTGTGACGAGACTCGGGACGGACACTCCGTCCGACTCGCCGCGAGACCCAGGGGACCGTCTTGGACGACATTCGCATTCGTCGGGAGGCCGCACTCGCGGCGTACGAGGAACTGGGTGCGGAACGCCCCGAACTCTTCGCCAACCCACCCGGGGCCGCCTTCGAGATCATCCTGGACCGCCCCACCCAGGACGCCGTCGCCGACGAGGTCGCGCAACGCTCGGTCGCGGCCGGGTTCCCCGCCTCGTGCGGAGACGTCGGAGTCGTCTACCGGGACCCCTACCTCATGGTGGTCCGCGACGCGGTGCGCTTTCGGTCCGGTCGGGTGGGGACGTACATCCGCCTCGTGGGCGGCAGTGCCGGGCCGGGGGCGGCCGTGCTCCCGGTCCTCGACGACGGCCGGATCGTGCTGATCAACCACTTCCGCCATGCCGACCGGAGCTGGCACTGGGAGATCCCACGGGGCTTCGGCGATCCCGACGACGCGTCCGGCGAGGCCACCGCCGCGCGGGAGGTCCGGGAGGAACTGGGCTGTCCGGCCGTGGAACTGTCGTGGCTGGGCGCGATCAACACCGACAGCGGCATGTCCGGCGGCCGGGACGTCATCCACCTGGCCCGCATCGCCGCCGCCGCGTTACTGGCCGACCCCTCGGGCGACGGCACGGAGGAGGGCATCGACCGGATCCGCGTCGTGACCCCCGACGAACTCCGAGCCATGATCCTCGACGGCGAGATCACCGACGCCTACACCCTCGCCGCCTACGCCTTCGCCCTCACCCGCGGCCTCCTGCCGCATTGACCCCGCGGTGCCCGAGCCCCGGGTCCCACCGTCACAGCCCCGCCTGACTCCCGGGGCGATGCGGGGGTCGATTCGGGCGTATTCGGGCCGTCCGCTCCGGCGGCGGTCCGGCTTGATCACCCGGTCCGCGGCGGTGCGGGACGGGCGGGATGCATAGTTTTGCCTTCGGGTGCAAATGTATGCCATGCTGTCGGTCTCGGGTGTTCCCGAGCTACTTGTTTCGATTCGGGGCCACGTGCGATCGGGCCGCTTGGGGTGTACAGATGTCGAAGGTCTTGAGCAAGTTGCCGGTCGGGGAACGGATCGGTATCGCCTTCTCCGGCGGGTTGGACACCTCGGTCGCGGTGGCGTGGATGCGTGAGCGCGGCGCCGTTCCGTTCGCCTACACGGCCGACATCGGTCAGTACGACGAGCCGGATCTGGGCGACGTGCCGCAGCGTGGTCGAGCCTATGGCGCCGAGCAGGCGCGGCTCGTGGACTGCCGGGCCGCGCTGGTCGAGGAGGGCCTGGCCGCACTGACCTGTGGCGCCTTCCACATCCGCTCGGGTGCGCAGACCTACTTCAACACCACCCCGCTCGGCCGGGCCGTGGTCGGCACGCTGCTGGTGCGCGCGATGCACGAGGACGACGTGTCGATCTGGGGTGACGGGTCCACCTACAAGGGCAACGACATCGAGCGGTTCTACCGCTACGGCCTGCTCGCCAACCCCGAGTTGCGGATCTACAAGCCCTGGCTCGACGGGGAGTTCGTGGCCGAGCTGGGTGGTCGCCAGGAGATGTCCACCTGGCTCGCCGAGCGCAACCTGCCCTATCGCGATTCCGCCGAGAAGGCGTACTCCACCGACGCGAACATCTGGGGCGCCACGCACGAGGCCAAGCGGCTCGAGTATCTGGACACCTCGCTGGAGATGGTGAACCCGATCATGGGCGTCGCCTACTGGGACCCCGAGGTGGAGATCCCGACCGAGGACGTCACCGTGGAGTTCGAGCACGGCCGGCCGGTGCGGATCAACGGGCGCACCTTCGCCGACGCGGCGGAGCTGGTGCTCGCGGCCAACGAGATCGGCGGCCGGCACGGGCTCGGCATGTCGGACCAGATCGAGAACCGCATCATCGAGGCCAAGAGCCGTGGCGTCTACGAGGCTCCCGGCATGGCGCTGCTGCACGTGTGCTACGAGCGGCTGCTCAACGCCATCCACAACGAGGACACCATCTCGATGTACCACGTCGAGGGGCGCCGGCTCGGACGACTGCTGTACGAGGGCCGCTGGTTCGACCCGCAGGCGATGATGCTCCGCGACGGCATCCAGCGCTGGATCGGCTACCCGATCACCGGCAGTGTCACCGTGCGGCTTCGGCGCGGCCAGGACTACTCGGTGCTCGACACACAGGGTCCGAACCTCAGCTACCACCCCGAGAAGTTGTCCATGGAGCGCAGCCTCGACCAGACGTTCGTCCCGGACGACCGGATCGGCCAACTCACCATGCGCAACCTGGACATCGCCGATTCCCGCAACAAGCTGGAGCAGTACGCCGCCCACGGTGCGCTCAACCCGTGGAGCCGGCTGATCGGCGAGCTGACCCCCGGAGGCGCGACGGCCATCGCCGCGCAGAGCGAGGACGCCGTGGCCGTCGCGGAGGCGTCCGACGCGCTGGATCACGCGGCCATGGAATCCGGTACCGACTGACGGTCCGCGTCGTACCGGGATCTTCGAACAGCGGGCGACCCCGCACGCGCGGCGCGTGCGGGGTCGGTTCGGCGGGTCGGCGAACGTGCTCAGGCGCGACGGTCGTCCGTCGGCTCGGCGCCGGCCAGGCCGAGGACGCGGACCGCGTTCTCCTTGAGGATCAGCGGGCGTACCTCGTCCCTGATGTCCAGCTTGGCGAAGTCGGCAAGCCACCGTTCCGGTGTGATGACCGGATAGTCGGAGCCGAACAACACCTTGTGGCGCAACATCGAGTTCGCGGCGCGCACCAGTTGCGGCGGGAAGTACTTCGGCGACCAGCCGGACAGGTCGATGTAGACGTTGGCCTTGTGCGTCGCGATCGAGATCGCCTCGTCCTGCCACGGCACCGACGGATGGGCGAGGATGATCGTCAGCTCGGGGAAGTCCGCCGCGACGTCGTCGATCAGCATCGGGTTCGAGTGCCGCAGCTTGATCCCGCGTCCGCCCGGCAGACCCGCGCCGATGCCGGTCTGCCCGGTGTGGAAGAGCGCGGGCACACCGGCTTCGGCGAGTGCCTCGTAGAGCGGGTAGAAGCGGATGTCGTTCGGGTCGAAGCCCTGGAGGCTGGGGTGGAACTTGAAACCGCGGACGCCGTGTTGCGTGATCAGGCGGCGGGCGCGGGCGACCGCGGCCCGGCCGCCGTGCGGGTCGACCGAGCCGAACGGGACGAGGATGTCCGCGTGCGCGGCGGCGGCGTCGGCGATCTCCTCGCTGGACAGCGCCGGGTGGCCGGTCGCGGCGCCCGCGTCGACGGTGAAGACGACGGCGGCGGTGCGCCGGGCGCGGTAGTGCGCGGCGATGCGCTCCAGGGTCGGGGTGCGGTCCCGGTCGGCCTTGAAGTAGGCGGCGGAGGCGTCCAGCAGTTCGCGGTCCAGGGCGAAGCAGCCGTGGCCGTCCTGTTCGACGTGCACGTGCGTGTCGACGGCGTCGATGGTGCTGAGGTCCATGGTGGGTTCTCCGGGCGGGCCAGCTGGGGCGAGGGATGGTGCGGCCTGCGGGCCTGCGGGCCTGCGGGCGGGCGTCGGTCAGGGCAGGTCGGCGTCGGCCTTCGCGGCGAGCAGCAGGCTCAGCAGTGCGTCGCGGCGGGCGGCGAGCGCGGTGTCGTCGACGCCGGCGAGCGCCTCGGCCACGCCGGCCACGAGCTTCGCGGTGAGTTCGGGGGTCAGCGAGGGGTCCCCGAGATCGCGCCACCACGCCTCGGTCGGCGGCCCGAGATGGGCCAGCACGTGCGCGATGCCGCCTGGGCCGCCGGACAGATGCTGGTTGGCGAACGGCCCCAGGATCGCCCAGCGCAGGCCCGGCCCGTAGGCGATCGCGGTGTCGATGTCGGCCACCGTCGCCGCACCCCGATCGACCAGCGAGTACGCCTCCCGCCACAGCGCCGCCTGGAGCCGGTTGGCCAGGTGGCCGGGCAACTCGCGGCGCAGCCGGATCGGCTTCTTGCCGACCGAGGTGTAGAACGCGAGCGCGGTACGGACGGCGTCCTCGCCGGTGTTCTCCCCGGGCACGACCTCGACGAGCGGGATCAGGTGCGGGGGGTTGAACGGGTGGCCGATGAGCACCCGTTCGGGGTGCGCGACGCAGTCCCTGGCGATCACCGCGGTCGCCAGGCCGGACGAACTGCCGGCCAGCACGACGCCGGGACGGGCCGCCGCGTCCAGGCGGGCGAACAGCGCCCGCTTGACGTCCTCGCGTTCGGGGCCGTTCTCCTGGATGAAGTCCGCCTCGGCGGCGGCCTCCGCCGCGTCGGCCGTGAAGGTCAGCCGAGCGGGCCGGGCGCCGCCGGCCGAGCCGCCGGCCAGGGTCGGCTGGAGTGCGGCGACGTCGGCGCGCAGCCGCTCCTCCGCGCCCGGGGCCGGGTCGGTGGCGACCACGTCGAGCCCGCGAGCCAGGAAGTGTGCGGCCCAACTCGCCCCGATCACGCCGGTGCCCACGATCGCGACCCGGGCGATCCCGGCTGCCTCCGCCGAACCTCGCACGCCGGCGGGGCCCGTGCGCACACCCGCGCCCGCCCCCACGCCGGCGCCCGCATGCGTACCTGCGTCGGCGCCGACACCCGCGCCCATGCCCACGCGCGCGCCCGTGCCGCTGCTCGTGTTCATCGCTTGCTCCGTTCCGTCGCGAGGGTGAGGAAGTCGTCGAGCGCGGTCGGGTCGGCGAGGGTGTCCGGGCCGATGACGTCGGCGAGGTCCGCACCGAGCAGGAGGCGTTTGACCGGCAGTTCGAGCTTCTTGCCGGTGCGGTTGCGCGGCACGGTGGCGACCGCGACGACGGCGTCCGGCACGTGTCGCGGCGAGAGGGCACCGCGCAGTTCGCGGACGATGCGGTCGCGCAGCTTCGCGGTGAGTGCGTTCTCGGCCGCCGGCACCACGAACAACAGGAGTTCGCCGTTGCCGCCGGCCGGGTCCTCCAGGTGCACGACGAGGCTGTCCGCGACCTCCGGGAGCTCCTCGACCACGCGGTAGAACTCGGCGGTGCCCAGTCGCACGCCGCCGCGATTGAGCGTGGCGTCCGAGCGTCCGGCGATCACGCAGCTCCCGGTCTCGGCGAAGCGCACCCAGTCCCCGTGTCGCCACACGCCCGGATAGGTGTCGAAGTACGTCGCGCGGTAGCGCGAACCGTCGGTGTCGCCCCAGAAGCCGACCGGCATCGACGGCATCGGGACGGTGATGACCAGTTCGCCGAGTTCGCCGACGACCTCGCGACCGTCGTCGTCGAACGCCTTCGCCGCCACCCCGAGCGCCGGGCCGGAGATCTCGCCGGCCCGCACCGGCTGCCACGGGCCGCCCTGCACGATGCCGCCGCACACGTCCGTACCGCCGCTGCCGACGTTGAGCAACACCCGGTCGCCGAACTGCTCGTGCACCCACTGGTAGCCCTCCGCCGGCAGCGGGCTGCCGGCGGCGCCGATCTGGCGCAGTGCGGCCAGGTCGTGATCGCGTCCGGGGTTCAGGCCGGCGCGGCGGCAGGCCATCAGGTAGCCGGGACTCGCGCCCATCAGCGTCGCCTTGGTCTCGGCGGCGATGCGCCATTGCGTGTCCGGGTCGGGGTACAGCGGGTTCCCGTCCAACAACACCGGACAGGCGCCGACGAGCAGGCCGGACACCAGTGCGTTCCACATCATCCACGCGGTGGTGGTGAACCACATCATCCGGTCGCCCGGGGCCAGGTCCCAGCTCAGCGCGTGGTTCTTGAGGTGTTCGAGCAGAATGCCGCCGTGGCCGTGCACGATCGCCTTGGGGCGGCCGGTGGTGCCGGACGAGAAGAGCACGTAGAGCGGATGGTCGAACGGCACCGGGTCGGTGTCCGGCCGGCCGGGCTCGGCGAGCAGGTCGTCCCACCCGACGGTGTCGGGCAGTGCGCCGTCGCCGTAGGGGACGCAGACCACCGCGCGCAGGGTCGGCAGCGCGGCGCGGATCTCCGCGACGGTCGCGCCGCGGTCGACGTCCTTGTCGCCGTAGCGGTAGCCGGGCACCGCGAGCAGCACCGCGGGTTCGATCTGGGCGAACCGGTCGACGACGCTGCGTGCCCCGAACTCCGGTGCGCAGCTCGCCCACACCGCACCCAGGCTCGCGGTGGCCAGGAACGCGACGACGGTCTCGGGCAGGTTGGGCAGGTAGGCCACGACCCGGTCGCCCCGGCCGACGCCGAGCCGGCGCAGTCCGGCGCGGGCGCGGCCCACCCGGTCGCGCAGCTCGCCCCAGGTGAGTTCGACGCGGTCGCGGGTCTGCGAGTACGCGACGAGCGCCGGTGCGGAGTCGGCCGCGCCGGCGCCGTCCAGGGCGTGCCGGGCGTAGTTGAGGGTGGCGCCGGGGAACCAGCGGGTGCCGGGCATGCCCTGGTCCGGGAGTGCGGCCTGCTCGGGCGTGGCGAACCGCACCCGGAAGAAGTCCCGGACGCTCGTCCAGAATTCCGCCGGCCGGGTGACCGACCACCGGTGCAACTCGTCGTAGTCGGCGAACGACTCGCCCCGGGCGGCCTGCACGTACCGGACGAAGCGGCCCAGTTCGGTGCTGTCCAGGACGTCGGCGGCCGGGGCGCGCAGCAGTTCGGGCTCGTCGGCCGGAGCGGGTGCGGCGGCCGAGGCGGGCGTGGCGCGCGGGGTTTCGGGGGTGGTCACGAGCGGCCGACCTTTCCGGCGCGGCCGTCGAGGAACGCGCGCATCCGGGTCTTGGCCTCGTCGCTGCCGGAGGCGACGGCCGCCATCAGCGATTCGAGCAGGTAGCCCTCGTCGGGGCCGGCCTCGGCGATGCGCGGCAGGGCCTGGAGCACGGCGAAGTTGGTGATCGGCGCGTTGCCGGCGATCCGCAGGGCGAGTTCGAGCGCGTGGTCGAGCCCGGCTCCGGCGTCGGTCAGGTATTGCGACAGGCCCAGTGCCTGGCCGTCGGTGGCGTCGACGACGCGGCCGGTGAGCATCATGTCGGTCATCCGGTGCACGCCGATCAGGCGCGGCACCCGGACGGACGCGCCGCCGCCGACGAACAGGCCGCGTTGGCCCTCGGGCAGCGCGTAGAAGGTGCTCGGTTCGGCGACGCGGATGTGCGCCGCGCAGGCGAGTTCGAGGCCGCCGCCGACGACCGCGCCCTTGAGTACGGCGATCACGGGTACATCGCCGCGTTCGATGCGTTCGAAGGCGCGGTGCCACATCCGGGAGTGCCGCAGCCCGGCGAAGGTGTCGCGCTCGGTGAGTTCGGACAGGTCCAGTCCGGCGCAGAAGTGCTCGCCCTCGGCGTCCAGGACGACGGCCCGCACATCGGCCGGGGGTGCCGTGAAGAACGCTTCGAGGCCGAGCACGGTCGCGTCGTCGAGGGCGTTGCGCTTGGCCGGCCGGGACAGGCGCAACACCGCGACGGGGCCGTGCCGCTCGATGTGCAGGGACGGCGGCAGCGCGGGGGCCGGTGCCTGCGCGGACGGGTCGGCGGTCGCGGTCGCGGGCCCCTGGGGGGCCGGGGCCGGGGCCGGGTGGGTGGCGGGGCGGGTCATCCGGAGGTTCCTTCCACGTCGGCGAATTCCGCGGCGGCCCGGGCGCGCAGCTCGACGCGGCGGATCTTGCCGGTGGCGTTGGCCGGGAGCGCGGTCACGAAGACGACGTACTTGGGGATCTTGAAGCGGGCCAGGTGCGCCTCCAGGTGGGAGCGCACGCCGGATTCGTCGAGGGTGCAGCCCTCGCGCGGTTGGATGTAGGCGGCGCCGACCTCGCCCCAGCGGGCGTCGGGGACGGCGACCACGGCGACGTGGGCGATCGTGTCGAGCCGAAGCAGCACGGCCTCGACCTCGGCCGGGTACACGTTCTCGCCACCGGAGATGATCAGGTCCTTGACCCGGTCGGTGACCGACGCCCAGCCGTCGGCGCCCACGCTGAGCAAATCGCCGGTGCGGAACCAGCCGTCCACGAACGAATCGGCGGAGTCGGCGGGCCGGTTCCAGTAGCCGGAGAACACGTGCGGCCCGCGCACGAGCAGTTCGCCGGGCGTGGCGTCGAGGGGGCCGGGCCGACCGTCGCGCAGCATCGCGACATCGGTGAAGAAGTGCGGTACGCCGACCGCGACGGGTCGCGCCGCGGCACCCGACGCGGGCGCCAAGTAGACGCCCGGCGATGCCTCGGTCATCCCGTAGCCCTGCCTAAGGCGCACGCCGCGGTCCAGCCAGGCCCGGGCGACGCGCTCCTGCACGGGCGAGCCGCCGTAGACCACGCTGGTCAGCGAGCCGAGGTCGACCTGTGCCCAGCGTGGGTGTTCGCACATCATGGCCAGCATCGTGGGTACCGCGGAGAAGCTGGTGATCGCGGCGTGCTCGATGCGGTCGAGGACGGCTCCCGCGTCGAAGCGGGCGACCGGTTCCACGCTGCCGCCCTTGAAGAACGTCGGCAGGGTGACCTGGCCGAGCCCGGTGGCGTGGAACAGCGGCGAGATGCACAGCGAGCGTTCGTCGTGCCCGAAGTCGATGTGTGCGAGCTGGTTGATCGTGTTCCAGGTCAGGTTGGCGTGGCTGAGCACGGCGGCCTTGGGTCGGCCGGTCGTGCCGGAGGTGTACAGCAGTACGGCCGGGTCGTCGAGGGAGACGGCCGGCGGTACGTCGAGCGCGGGTCCGGCCGCGATCGCCGCGGCGAGGTCGGGCGAGTCGGCGGGCCCCGGGTCGGCCGGGCCGACCGGGACGCGGGTGCGCAGCGTGTCCGGCAGCGGTGCCGCCGCGGCCAGGAGCGCGTCGGTGTCCGGGCTGTGCACCAGGACGGTCGCGCCGGCGTCGGCCAGCATGTACCGGATCTCCGGGCCGGAGAGCCGGAAGTTGAGCGGTACGACGATGGCGCCGAGCAGCCACGTCGCGAAGAACGTCTCGAACGTGCTCGCGGCGTTGACACCGAGGTAGGCCACCCGGTCCCCGGGGCGCACGCCGCGCTCGGCCAAGTGGCCGGCCAGACGTGCGGTGCGCTTGGCGAGGGCGGCGTACGTGAGGGCGCGGCCGGCTTCGACGATCGCGGTGCGCTCGGGGGATATCCGGGCGCGGCGGGCCGGCCAGGTACCGAGCCCGAAGTTCGCGTGGCTGCCCTGAGCTGCGGTGTTCATGGTGATGGGTCCTCTGCGTCGAGGCAATGACAGGAATCCTTATATCAAGATTCCGTGCAATGGTCACTCGTCCGGGACGCGAGTCCCGGCATGCGAGACTCTGGGCGCACAGGCGGATCACTGGCGGGGCACCGGATGGGGAGTGGGCGGATGGCGGCGCGAGCCACGGGGAACGACACACCGGGCGCGGCCGCTCCGTTGCTCCTGTACGCGGTCAAGCAGGTCGAACTCGCGGTGCGCGCACACCTGGACGAACTGCTGCGCCCGGCGGGCATCACCGCCCTCCAGTACACCGCGCTCACCGTGCTCGACCGCCGCGACGGGCTGACCAGCGCCGAACTCGCGCGCAACTCGTTCGTGACCCCGCAGGCGATGCGGGACCTGGTCACCGCCCTGGAGCGGCGCGCCCTGATCGCCCGCCGGCACGACCCCGCACACCGACGCCGGCTGCTCATCGCGCTCACCCCGGCGGGGCAGGCACTGCTCGCGCGGACCCGGGACGAGGTCGACGCGCTGGAGGAGCGCATGCTCGACGGCTTCTCGCGCGCCGAGCGCGGCGCGTTCCGCGACTACCTCAACCGCGCCCGGACCGCCCTCGCGGGCGTTCCGGCGCAGTAGCCGCGGCGTCGGGCCCGGCCTCGGGCGGGCGGGACGCTCGGGCGTTCCCGCGGCGTCCGCGCCCCGATCGTGCCCGCAGTGTCGAGCGGGAGGCCCGCGCGGAGCCGACGGTCAGGGGGTGCGCAGGGCCGCGGCCGTACGGGACGCCTGCGCGGTGACGCCGGCGATGCTCGACGTGAGGAACGAGCCGCCACCGGTCAGGTCGCCGACCACGTGCACGCGCGGGTCGGTGGGGACCACCCCGCCGGCCGGGTGCAGCGTGGCCAGGCCGGCGTCCGTCAGCGATCGCACCAGGTCCCGGGCCGCGCCCGGGAGCGCCTGCGCGGGCGAGTTGACCGCGTTGACGACGGCCTGCGCGGTGTGTCGGCCGCCGCCGGCGTGCACCCGGAAGCGGCCGTTCACCGGCTCGATCGCGTCGACGCCGGCGGCGACCGTGAGCTGACCGGACTCCAGGAGGCGCAGCACGACGGAGGCGTTCACCGGGACCATCGGTGAGGCGACGCTGGTGGCCGTGCGGAGCCGGCGACGCAGCCGGTCCCGGTCGGCTTCGGGCAACAGCCGCCAGGCGTAGGGGCCGACGGTGTGCGCCGTCTCCTGCAGCACGCGGCGGCCGATCCGGGGATCGTCGACCTCGGCGAGCTGCGCGCGCAGGTGCCGGACCGGGTCGTCCGCGCCCGGGCCGCGCAGTCGGGCCGCGAGATCGTCGAAGTCCTCGCCCGCGTCCGCCAGTTCGGTACGCAGCAGGTCGACCAGATCGGCCAACGCGAGACGCCCCCGCGCGGCGTGCAGCGCGGCCACCCGCTCGACGGTCACGTGGGTCGGGCGCCGACCGTCCGGGCGCTGCCAGACGTACGGGAGCAGCCCGCTGCGGGACAACAGCGTGATCCGTCCCGGATATCGGCGCGCGGCCAGCGCCACGACGACGTCGACGGCGGTCAGGCCGCTGCCGACGACCGCGACATGGTCGGCGGCGGCGATCCGGTCGAGCGAGCCGGCGAGCGGATACGGGTCGGCC
>NZ_JBHZAV010000190.1:0-18015 GCF_042754445.1 Embleya sp. NPDC059213 | reverse complement strand
GGCCCCCCCGGGGGGCACCCCGGGGGCGGGGATTGCTTGCGGTTTGTCACCCCGGTGCACCGGGGGGGGCGGTGGGGCGGTTCCCATTGATGCCGCACCGGCCCCGCCGTATGTCCGAACCGTGCGTCTCCACCATTGGGAGTAGCAAACGATCGGGTATCCCTCCGTGGGATGACGTACAAAGGGCCATCGTGCGCATCCAAATTTCTTGGTGCATGTCTACGCTGTTGTGCGAGCGTTACGAAGAGTCGCAATCCTGGACATAAGACACAGGAGACCCTTCCACCACCCCACAATCGAGGAGCACGGTGTCTGCCACGACGCGGGCCGCCGCGAACGGCCACAACAAGAACGGCACCGGCACCCCGGCCGCCGAGCGCGTGCGCGGGATCTCGGCGGGGGTGTTGATCTGGTACCTGCGGATCGTGGCGGCGCTCGACTTCGTGTCCGCGATCTCGGTCCCGCTGCGTGACCGGGTTCGCCACCACGACACCGGCGAGTACTACACCCCGTTCCTGGTCACGTCCGGTTTCACGTCGGCGGCGCTCGCCGCGTTCCTCGCCATCATGCTCGGCCGACGCAAGCGGGCCGCCTGGGCGTTCACGGCGATCCTGCTGGTCCCGTCCACCGGCGTCTACATCTGGGCGCTGTGGTTCGACGACCTGCGCCAACACCCGTTCAACTGGTCCTCGACGATCATCACCCTGCTGATCTGCGTCGCGCTGCTGCTGAGCTTCGCCGAGTTCGGCGCCAAGGGCGACCGGGGCAACGTGCTCAAGGCCGGCCTGGTGCTGGCGTGCGGCGCGGTGGTCGGTGTGGTCCTGGGTTCGACCCTGGTCAACGCCACCGACGAGATCTCCACGTCGAGCATGGGCGACCGGATCCTGTACGCGGTGCTGCGCATCTTCACCCTCGCGCCGGACAGCGATCTGGGTTCGGTGTCGGTGCCGCGCTGGGTCGACATCCTGATCAACGTGGCCGGCGTGGTGCTGTTCCTGCTGGTGCTTTACGTGCTCTTCCGCGCGCCCAAGGGCCGCGAGTTGCTCACTCCCGACGACGAGGTACTGCTGCGCGAGCTGCTCGACAAGCAGGGCGAGCGCGACTCGCTGGGCTACTTCGCACTGCGTCGGGACAAGGCGGTCATGTGGTCGCCGAGCGGCAAGGCGGCGGTCGCCTACCGGGTCGTGGGCGGCGTCTCGCTCGCGTCCGGCGACCCGATCGGCGACCCCGAGGCGTGGCCCGGCGCGATCGACCGCTGGCTGGCCGAAGCCGAGGACCGCGCCTGGGTGCCGGCCGTGATGGGCGCCAGTGAGGAGGCCGGCACGATCTTCGCCCGGCACGGCCTGGACGCGCTGGAGCTGGGTGACGAAGCGATCGTCGAGGTGGCCGAGTTCAGCCTGGAGGGCCGCGCGATGCGTGGGGTCCGGCAGGCGTACAACCGGGTCAAGCGGGCCGGGTACACCACCCGGGTGCGTCGGCACGAGGACATTCCCGAGGGCGAGATGCGCGAGCTGCTCGACCTCGCCGACCACTGGCGGGACGGCCAGACCGAGCGCGGCTTCTCGATGGCGCTGGGCCGGTTGGGCGACCCCGACGACGGCCGCTGCCTGATGGTCGAGTGCATGGACGACGAGGGTCGGCTGCGCGCGGTGCTCAGCTTCGTGCCCTGGGGCTGCAAGGGCGTCTCGCTGGACCTGATGCGCCGCGACCGGGACTCGGACAACGGTCTGATCGAGTTCATGGTGCTGGACGTGATAGAGGGTGCGAAGGCGTACGCGGCGGCGAACGCCAAGCCCGCCAAGGGCAAGGGCAAGGGCCGACCGGCGCCGGAGGCCGAGGCCGTCCCCGAGCCGTCCTCGCCGATCGACATCGAGCGCATCTCGCTCAACTTCGCGATGTTCCGCTCGGTCTTCGAGCGCGGCAACAAGCTCGGCGCGGGCCCGGTGTTGCGACTGTGGCGCACCGTCCTGGTGTTCTTCTCGCGCTGGTGGCAGATCGAGTCGCTGTACCGGGCCAACGAGAAGTACCGGCCGATCTGGGAGCCGCGCTACATCTGCTTCCGCAAGGCCAGCGAGCTGCCCCGGATCGGCATCGCGGCGGCCCGGGCCGAGGGCTTCCTGACCACGCCGACGCTGCCCCAGCTCTTCGGCGCCCGGCACGAGCAGCGGGTCGCGGCGATGGCCAAGCGCAAGGCCGAGGAGACGACTCCGCCGCTCACCGGGTGGACCGCCGAGGAGCGCGAGCCGGCCGAGCACAAGCAGCCCTGATCGGCGATCCGATCGGTTCGACCACGCCGAAGGGCGGCGCTCCCATCCGGGGGCGCCGCCCTTCGGCGTTCGAGTCCGCGCTGTCGCGGAAGCGGCTCAGACCAGCCGGCGGATCTCGCCGCGCACACGGTAGAAGCCGCCGCGTTCGGCCGGGTGTACCGCGTCCACCACGTAGCGCGCGCCGGCGACCCGCACGTTCTTCGGGAACTGCACGTTCCAGCCGCTCTCGTAGCCCGCGGTGACCACGTGCACCCGCAGTCGGCCGCCGCCCTGGTCGACGCACTCGACCACGACGCCGGTGCCCGCGTCGGTGGTGGTGGCCACCTCGGTGGTCGGCACCACGGCCTCGATCGTGGCCGCCTTGACGTCGCGCACCTGCGGCACGGTGCCGGCCTGGGCCGCCTCGATGGCGGCCTCGCTCACGTCGATGCAGGCCAGCGAGCCGTCCGTGGTGACGATGTACAGCCGCTCGTCGCGGTACTGCATCGAGTAGGCCGAGCCGCACGTGGTGCCCAGCTTCCACAACCGGCGGCCGTCCTCGGCGAAGCAGTACACCGTCGAGGAACTGTCGCCGGCGAACACGTACTTGCCGTTCTCGGCGGTCGCGCAGGAGAACACCGAGGAGTCGCAGTCGTAGGTGGTGCGGATCGTGCCGTCCGACTTGGCGATCCGGTGCACCTTGTTGCCGGAGGTGCCGGCGTAGACGTCGTCGCGCTCCTGCCAGCCGAAGAGCACGCTGCCCTTGGTCTTCTGGCGCCACAGTTCCTTGCCGTCGTCGGCGGCGAACGCCTGCACACCGGCGCTGTGTCCGTGGTAGATCGCCTTCTCGTCGCAGCGCACCATCCACGCGCCGGTGCCGTTGGTCGCCGCGGCCCACAACGACTCGTCCTCGTGGTCGATGGTGGTGCAGCCGCCGTTGGAGTCGGACACGCCCAACACGCCGTCGTGGATGTCGAGCCAGTAGATGTCGATGTTGTCGGTGATCTCGTAGGCCACGCGCGGGGCCTTGCCGCCGACGTCGTACACGTTGCCGTTGTCGCACCCGGCGTAGATCCACGAGTCGTCCGCGACGATGCACTTGACGCCGTTGGGCAGTTGGTAGCGACCCGTCACCACACCGCTGTGGTCGAGGAACCACACGTCGCCGCGCTGGTTGCCGACCAGCACCCGCTCGGCGTCCACGAAGATGCCGAACGCCGAGGAGCCGGTGCGGTAGCGCCACAACACGGGCGCCGAGTTGCGGGCCGTGGTCGGGCGGGACACGATCTCGCGGCGGGTGATCGAGCGCGGCTGGCGCACCCCCTGGACGGCCGCCTCGTAGCCCTTGCGCAGTTTCGCGGCGACCTTCTTCTTCGCGTCCGCCTGGGCCTTCTCCGGGCTCGGGTGGGTGGCCGTGCTGGTCTGGCCCTTGGCGCCGATCCGGCCGTACGTGACCGTGACGTCGACGCCGTCGACGACGACCTCGTAGTACTTGTGCGCGCCGTCGCCTTCTTCGGACAGCTCAAGGTAGGTACGGGTCTCGGCCATGACGACTCCTCGGCTCCGCTGCTGTGTTGCTGCTGTTGTTGTTGCCGTGCTCGGGATGTGTGACTGCTGGTCGTACCGTGCTGCCGCCGCGGGCGGCTGCGGCCCGCGGTGGTGGACCTCGCGGTGGTGGACATCCGCCGCGAGACTCGTGGCGGGGCGCGGGAGGTGTGCCGTACGCGGGTGCCGTTCAAGGGGACTGATGCGCCGTCATCCCCCGTGGCGATGGTCAAGACCCTACTCACGCGAGCCGACAGCCACCGGGCCGGCGCGGTGCGGTTTCGCTCACTCGGACGGCGCAACCCGGGATCGAGCGGTTCGTTGTCGGGCAAAGCGTTGCGGAATCGAACCGTCCCCTACTCCGAGCGGAGGAGCGAGCCGGGTGCGGCCCCTCCCCCGGGACGACGTTTCAGCCTCGGAGGCCGGGTTAATCTCCACTCATCCCGATCACCGGTCGCCGGTCCGACCTCAGCACGGTCGGCCGAAGGCCCCGCTTGCCCGAGGAGTCCATGTGGCCGGGCACTTCTTCACGTCTTTGGCTCCCGCGGCGTTCGGCGCCAGACCCGCCGGCGAGCGGTTGGCCCGCATCCACAAATCCCCGCACTTCCGGGACGGTGCATTCCAAAATCCCGTGCCGACCCGTCGTGGCAGCCCCGGCGCGGTCGGCAAGATGTTGCGCGCGCAAAAGGCCGCGGCCGGGCTGCGTCGGCCGGCCCGCGCGATTCCGCTGGTCACCGCGTCCGCGTTGGACTTCGCCCGGGCGCCGCTGACCGGGCTGCGCGCCTGTTGGCTCGGGCACGCGACGGTGCTGGTGGAGATGGACGGCGTACGGGTGTTGTTCGATCCGGTCTGGAGCACGCGCTGTTCGCCGTCGGCGGCGTTCGGCCCGGCCCGGATGCACCCGGTGCCGGTGCGCTTCGCCGACCTGCCCGATCCGGATGTCGTGGTCGTCTCGCACGACCACTACGACCACCTCGACATGGCCACCATCCGGGCCCTGGGCAGGCGGGACGCGAAGTTCGTGGTGCCGCTGGGCATCGGCGCGCATCTGGAGCGCTGGGGCATCGCCGCGGATCGCATCACCGAGTTGGACTGGCACGAGGCGGGCGAGGTCGCCGGGTTGACCTTCACCGCGACGCCGGCCCGGCACTACTGCAACCGCGGCGCCCGGGTGCTCGGCACCGTGCTGTGGGCGTCCTGGGTGGTCGCCGGGCCCGAGCACCGGGTGTTCCACAGCGGGGACAGCGGCTGGTTCCCGGGCTTCGCGGAGATCGGGCGCGAGCACGGGCCGTTCGATCTGACCATGATTCAGGCCGGGGCGTACGCGGAGGCGTGGCCGGAGGTGCACCTGCACCCGGAGGGCGCGGTGCAGGCACACGCGGAGCTGGGCGGCGGGCTGATGTTGCCGATCCACTGGGGCACCTTCGACTTGGCGCCGCACGCGTGGGAGGAGCCGGCCGAGCGGTCGGTGGCGGCGGCCCGGGCGCTGGGCACCGACCTGGTGATCCCGCGGCCGGGTGCGCTGTTCGAGCCGGCGCTGGTGGACGGCGCGACGGTGGAGCCCTGGTGGCGCGACGTGGCCGCGGAGCCGACCCGATGGGCGGGCGCCGCGGGCACGGAGCGGGCGGCGGCGATCACGGCGGTGCCGGCGGCCTGAGCGGGGGCGGTGTGTGGCCGGCGTCGGGTCGGGAGCCGTCCCAGAGGTCGGCACGGACGCCGCGCGGGAGGACCATGACCGGGGTGCGGGCGTTGCGGACGATCTTGTGCGAGGCGTCGCCGACGAAGACCCGCTTGACCGGGCCGACCGTACCGGACGCGCAGATCAGCAGGTCGTCCGCCCAGGTGACCGCGTCCAGCGCGGTGCGCACGTCGGCGCCCTCGGCGGTCTCGCCGTCGGCCGGCACCGGAATCTCGGTCATCGCCGCCGCGAGGTCCTGCCGGGCCTGCTCACGTGCGGCGCGCGACACCTGCTGTTCGGCGGCCTGGTGCTGCCTGCCGGAGTACAGCCGCACCGGGCGCAGCACCAACGTGAGCAAGCGCACATCCGCGCGCAGCCGACGGGCGAACTCCACGCCACAGGTGAGCACTCCGCTCGGGTGTGTCTCGCGCTGGTAGGCGATCGTGCAGCGGGCGATGCCGGGCGGCGGATGGTCGGCGAAGCCGCGTGGGGCCAACACGACCGGCACCGGCGAGCCGTGCAGGAGCTGATCGGCGGTACTGCCGACGGCGACCCGCGCGCTGCGGCCGCCCGGGGCCGGGCCGATCACCACGAGTACGGCGCGGTGTCGTTCGGCGATCCGGGCCAGCCCACGACCGCTGCCGCGGTTGTCCTCGATCGCCCGCTCCACCGGCAACTCCGGCGCCCAATCCCGGAGTCGGGCCTGGGCGCCGTCCAGCAACCGGTCGGTCTCCTCGCGCAGGAACGCGCGCCACTCGGCGTCCACCGCGCCGACCCCGGCACCGGGCGACGCGGGCGGACGCACGTGCGCGAGTACGACTTTCGCGCCCAGTTGCCGGGCCAGCAGCATGCCCAGCACCAGCGCGTCCCGGGCCCGCGGTTCCGGTTGGCAGCCCACCACGATTCGCATCCGCGCGTCGTCCCCGCTCATCGGCCCACCTCGACGCCGTCGGCGCCCTCGGCCCGCCAACGCGAGTGGCGGTAGCCGTACAGGAAGTAGATCGCCACGCCGGCCGCCATCCAGACCAGGAAGACCTGCCACGTGGTCCCGGACAGCCGGGCCATCAGGTAGATGCAGAATCCGACGCCCAGCAGCGGGGTGATCGGGAAGAACGGGGAGGTGAAGCCGCGCGGCAGGTCCGGTCGGGTCCGACGGAGCACGATCACCCCGATGTTGACCAGCATGAACGCGAACAGGGTGCCGATGCTGGTGGCTTCGGTGAGTCGGCCGAGCGGGACCAGTGCGGCGAGCAGGGCCACCCACGCGCCGGTGATCAGCGTGTTCGCCACCGGGCTCTGGGTGCGCCGGTTCACCTTGGCGAAGATCGGCGGGATCAGGCCGTCCCGGGACATCGCGAACAGGATCCGGGTCTGTCCGTAGAGCACGGTCAGCACGACGCTGGCGATCGCGATGATCGCGCCGCCGGACAGGATCGTGGAGGCCCAGGAGCCGCCGGTGACGTCGGTGACGATCTTCGCCAGGGTCGCCTCGCTGCCCTCGAACTCCTGCCACGGCATGGCGCCGAGCGCGGCGAGGGCCACCGCGACGTAGACGACCGTGACGATCCCGAGCGAGATCAGGATGGCCAACGGCAGGTCCCGGCGCGGGTTCTTGGCCTCCTCGCCGGCCGTGGAGGCGGCGTCGAAGCCGATGTAGGAGAAGAACACCTGGGACGCGCCGGCGCTGATCCCGGCCACGCCGAGCGGTGCGAACGGCGACAGGTTGTCGTGCTCGAACGCGGTGAACGCGATGGCGCAGAAGAACGCCAGGGTGATCAGCTTGATGAAGACCATGATCGTGTTGGCCACGGCACTCTCCGAGACGCCGCGCACCAGCAGGATCACCGCGAGCAGTACGACGATCACGGCCGGGATGTTGAACGTGCCGCCGTCGCCCGGAGGTTGGCTGATCGCGTCGGGCAGGCTCACCCCGAACGCGGAGTCGAGCAGCTCGTTGACGTACTGCCCCCAGCCGACCGCGACGGCGGAGATCGACACGCCGTACTCCAGCAGCAGACACCACCCGCACACCCACGCCACGCCTTCGCCGAGCGTGGCGTAGGCGTAGGAGTAGGACGAGCCGGACACCGGGATGGTCCCGGCCAGTTCGGCGTAGGACAGGGCCGAGAACAGCGCGGTGACCGCCGCGAGCACGAACGAGATCACCACGGCCGGGCCGGCCTTGGGCACCGCCTCGCCCAGGATCACGAAGATGCCGGTGCCCAGGGTCGCGCCGACGCTGAAGAAGGTCAGTTCGAGCAGCCCCATGGTGCGCCGCAGTGGCGGGCCTTCACCGGCGCCCTCGTCCGCGCCGTCGGAACTCTCCTCGAGGATGGCGCCCACGGGTTTCGTCCGCAGCACTCCCCGAAGCGACCGGGGTACGGCGTGGCTGGCGGGCAATCCGGCCTCCCTGGAGAACAGGTCCTGAGGAGGGACGGGTGCCCCGATGGCGGGCTGTCGAACGGGCCTTCAGCCATTCGGCCGGGCCTGGGCGCGGGCGCCGGGCGCGGTGGCCACATCCGGTGCGCCCGGGCGATCCGCGAGCGGGCCGTGCACCGCCGCGTGGAGTGCGCCGGGCCGGGTCCGGGTCGGCGCGCCGTTCGGCCGATCCTCGGCGAGTCGAACATCCAGCGCCCGCCCGTGATCCGCCGTCGGGTCGAAACGCGAAACAGGTCGGATGCCCTTTCGGGTATCCGACCTGTGTTGGAGCCACAATCCGTGTGCGCTCGGCAGGATTCGAACCTGCAACCTTCTGATCCGTAGGAATGGGTGGCGCTGCGCCACGGGTGCTGACCACGTCGGCATCCGGTCTTGCACGTTGGCCTACGGACGGCTGCGGCTGGCAGCGTTGCGGTACTTCTGTGCTGTACACGCTCGCATGCTCGATGGGTCGCGCTTCGTCTGATGGCTCGGCCGGCGCCAACCGGCGTCTTGGTCTGTAGACGCCACGTCTACGTAGGACATGCGGTGAAGCTAGAATCCGACCTACGTACTGCTATAGGTAAGTGTTTAACAGTGGCGCTGGTGTTCGTCCGGCGGCACGAAGAACACGAAAACCCCGCCTTGCCTGGCAGCGTCGACGGGGCCTCGTGTCGTTCACCGCAGTGCCCTGGTGGCCTCAGCTACCAGGGCCATTGCCGTTGTAGAGGTCCCAGACCACACGCAACAGCGTGTAGACCGAGGCTCCCCATCTGCGAAACGCTGCAGCAGATCGCCTGGCAAGACCGCGGACATCCCGTCTTCTGAGCCATTCGGCTGTAGTCAACGGGAGCACCCCCCTCCCGGGGCCGAGTTTCACGGTTCGTGGGCCCCGCGGAAGGTCCACGGTGCACCCGGCAAGGCGGAGGGAAGTGCCGGATAAGCGTACCGTCGCCCCACACCCACCCTGATCCGCAACTACACGGTGAAGATGAGCAGTTGGAACCGCGTGGCACCGCACGGCACCCGAGGACACGCCAGGGCACTGGACAGCAGCCTGGATGCGTGATGGACATCACATTCGAGCATCGGCGTGTTACAGCAGATGTGTCCCGTCGTGAGCGCGAATGACGGGTGCCACAGGCTCAGCCATGGCATCGCTCACGCGCACGACGAACGCTTCGGTCATGAAGTCGGACAGCTCCGAGCGCTGCGCCCAGGTGAAGGCCGACACCTCGTCGTTCTCTATCAGGTGTCCGCCAAGCACTCGGCATCGGAAGACGAGCGCCACGACGCCGAGCGGCATGTTCTTGTAGACGCCGGTCAAGGCCACCGGTTCGACGTCCAGGCCCGTCTCTTCGCGCACTTCGCGACGGAGACCGTCCGGGATGCTCTCAGCAAGTTCGAGCACGCCGCCCGGTGCCTGCCACTGACCGTTGTCCCGGCGCTTCGTCAGAAGGCAGCGGCCCGAGGCATCCAGGACGACACCGGCGACACTGACCGAGTGGCGTGGCATTGAGGACACAGGGCTCACGCTCCGAACCGCGTGCACAAGGCCACCGTGACGTCGTCGTGCTGCTTGCCCCGGAACCGCCCGGCCGGTGTCTCGACTTCCGCTCGTCGGACGGCATCCACAAGCGATGCGGGGCCGTTCGCTTCGAGTTCGTCCAGGACACGACTCAGCGGCCACTCGTACCGCTCGAACAGCCGCGAGATCCCGTCCGTCATGACGGCCACCCGCCGCACGTCACCGGCAGGCACGGAGCCGGTCACGGCGTGCTTGGCAGCCTCCGGCTTCGTGCTCGCAACCCAGAAGCCCCCGGGCTGGTTCCGCACCTCTTGCAGAACCTCCCGGGTGTACCCCGGCAGATGAGCGGTGGCGTCGTCGTTCACCAACCGGACAGCCCCGGCCGGCGTCTCGATGAGAATGGGTGAGTCGCACAGAACCAGGTAGTCCATTACCGCCCCTTGGTGGCGCAGCAGGGCAACGGTGGTGGAAGGGCTGTTCGGGTTCGTCAGGTCGCACGTGTCCACGTGTTGATCGCAGACGGCCGTGATGCTCTCCGCGAGGATTTCGGCGAGGGACAGGCAATCCTCGGCGATCAGTCGAAGGGAGAGCTGTGCTGCCAGACGGCTGACCACCCAGGGCACATCGTGGATGCAGCCGGTTGACAGGCCGTTCGCGGTGGCGCCGTCCAACACGATGACGAAACGCTCGCTCGCGACGATGTAGTCGTCGTTCACACCGCCGGGGGACGGCTCACTGATGTGGCTGACCTGCAAGGATTCTTCCCGTCTACTCGGGTGCGTCGAATTCGTAGCAAAAGACGTGGCGGTCGCCAGCAACCACGGATGTCAGTACTTCCACAGGCCCATCGGCCGTGAACGCGATGCGCCGCAGATCCGCAACCGGTGTGCCGGGCGAGAGCCGAAGAGCTTTCGTCTCGGCCGGTGTGGGCATTCGGATGGCGATCTCTTCCCGGAAGCGTTCGAGGTGGTGGCCTCGTTCCTCCAACCGGGCGTAGCTTCCGCCCGGTCCTGTGTCAGGGGTACGGATGGCTGTCCCCTCCACGGTCTCCAGTCGGTAGTAGCTGTCAGCAACTTGCGTCGGCTCATCGTCAACCCAGTTACGGCGGCGGCGGACGAAAACGGTGGTCTCCGGCTCTACGTCAAACCACTCGGCCACCCAGTCCGGAGCCGGCACCTCGGCAAGCTCCAGGATCTCTTGCCCCCACTTTCGCCCCTGAGCCTCGATCTCCGCCTCGAACGCGGCCTTGCCGGAATCACGGGTCTTCCTGGAGAAGCGATGTGAGCCCATGTGGATGGTTGGCGGCTGCTTCTTGACGAAGACGCCCCGCCCCCGCTCTGACACCACCAATCCCTCGGCCTTGAGCAGGGCAACTGCTTGGCGAGCGGTCTGGGGCGCGGTTCCGAAGCGTCCGACAAGCACGCTCTCAGACGGAAGTTTGTCGCCCGGCGCTAGGCGCCCGCTGGTGATCTCGTCGCGGAGTTCGTCCGCGATCTGACGGGATGGCGAACGCGGGTCGGTCGGATCGATGGCCATATCTCCAGCTTAGGGGACTTCACTAGTGAGGTATTGCGCTCGAACGCGCCGTAGCGCTACTGTCACATCACAACCTCACTAGTGAGGTTGTGAGGCACCTAGGTGCCTGGTTCCACGTGTCTTCGCTGGCTCTGCGTTCCGGCGGATACGGCGGCGTTCATCGCCGCTCGTCCGGGTGGTAGCGGGGTGGCCTGTTCCTTGACAACTGGATCGATCCGAGCACTTCGGCCGGAGCCCCGGGCCGCTCGGATGCGTGCTGCACAGGGGCCGGCTACGAGTGCTTTTGGTCCTCGGTGCGCGGCATGACACGCGCGTCGGGGGTCATGGCCACTCGTCTCTGAAGACGGGGCACACCGACGTGTGCCGGGGCGACCGCTGATCCTTGCCGGGAAGCGGTCGCCCCGTGGGTCGTTCCTCCGATGCAAGGAGTACGACCGTGAGAAGCATTGTCGCTGGTCGCCATGCGGCCACGATCGCCGAGTTCGCCGAGTTGGCGCTCGGTGTCGACTGGGTTCTGTTCGACGGGGTGCCCGGGGAGTCGGTGGAGGAGGAGGCGGCGCGGCTGGACGCGGCGCGGGACATCCTCTCGGACCTGTGGGCGACGGATCGCGAACTGGCCCGGCACGTGGAGCGGTTGCTGGCCCGGTTGTGGGCGGTGGATCCGGGGACGGCGGTGTGCGCCGAGATGCTGGTGACGGGCACCGCTCCGGCTTCGGTGGGGGCCGTCGGGGTGCGGGAGGGGGCGTGGGCGGCATGAGCGTCCTGCACCCCGAAGCGGAAGCGGGCCGGGGGTCGATGCCCGGTCGTGAGCGGGAGTCGACGGCGCGGGCGGCGGAGGCGTTGCGGGCCCTGATGACGGACGGTCCCGCGTTGCCGGGTGTCTACGTGTGGAGCCTTGCGCGGAGTGCGTCGGTTGTCGCGCAGGACGGCGGGGAGGTCGTTGGGCAGGCGTCCGGTCCGAATACGACCGACGACGAATGGCGGTCGGTGTTCGCGGATCTCGCCCGCCGCACCGGCGGCGCGCTGGTGGAGTCGCCGTTGTCCGGCGTGCCGATCGCGCACCGGTTGAGCGTGACGTTCCGGTGGCGTGGTGTCCGGGTCGTGTTGTGGCGTCACGTCGCACCCGTCGGGGACGGCGGTGCGCGATGACCGATCCGCGCATCGTGACGCTTCGCCGGACCGATCGCGGGTTGACGGTCGCGCTCCTGACGGTGGCCACGCTCGCGTTGGTGTTCACGTGCGTGAACGTGACGCGTTTCGCGACCGGTCACGGCACGCCGTGGTACATCGCGTGGTTGCTGGACCCGATGGTCTCGCTCGCGTTGGGGGCGGTGCTCCTGACGGACGGGATCCTGGGCAGGCACGGTGATCGGCCGGGCGGAAGCGCGACCGCGCTGCGTCTGTTCGGCGGCCTGGGCAACTGGGTGATGAACGTGTGGGGCAGCGTGTGGCCGGACGGGTCGTTCGGTGTTCCCCGGGATCCGGACGCGGCGGGGATCGTTCTGCACTCCGTTCCCCCGCTGTTGCTGATCCTGCTGGCCGAAGCCGTGACGGTCTACCGGCGCCGGATCGCCGACCTGATCCGGCAGTTCGAGGAAAAGGCCGCCGACCAGCGACGGGAACACCCCGAGCAGGCACCGGACACGACCGGGACACACGTTCCCGAGGTGTTGCCCCCGGACCCGTCGGCCGTCGCCGAGATCCCGGCGTGGACGCCCGAGCCCGGGGCCGCGCAGGTCATGCAGGAGGCATTGCCGGACACGGTGTCGGAAACGGACCTGCGCGCGGTGTACGCGTTGCTGGACGCGTCCGGCGAGCGTGTCTCGTACCGGCGCGTGATGGGCGAACTCGGCGTCGGCTACCCGAAGGCGAAGGTCGTGTTGGACGCGGCCCGCGCGCTGCGGGAACCGCGTTCCCCGGGTTCGGCGGACGTGTCGCGGCTGAGTCTGGTTCCCGTGCCCGCGAAGCCGCGGTGGACGTCGGGCGGTGCCTCGTGAGGCCGCCGATCGTCGGCGGTGCCCTGTGGGACGCGGTCCTCGAACGTGAGGCCGGCACCTGCGGGTGCGCCGGGGAGTGCGGCAAGCGCCACAAGGAGAGCGGCGGCCGGTGCGATCGGCACGACGCGCTGATCGTGGCGCCGCGTGATCTCGCGACGCCGATCGCGGTCGCGGTCGGCCTGGACCCGGCGGAGCTGACGACCTGGTGTCAGCGCTGCCACCTCCCGGCGGCGACCGCGGCACGCAAGGCCGCGAGCGTGCTTCGAGCGGCCGATTCCGAGCCCGAAGCACTGTTCTGAGCCCTGACCGGCTCCCCTCGCACCCGACCCGCACAACGGCGGCCGGGTGCGGGGGAAGCGGGGTCAGCCCTGCTCGAACCATCTTGCTCGAACCCACACACCGCATCCACGAGGGAGGGCCCGATGGCCCAGCAGCAGCAACAGCGGCGGCGCAAGGGGTCGGCTCAGGAGATCCTGGGCGACCCGGAGTTCATGACGAACAAGAGCATCCGCGACTACTGCAACGCGGGCAGGTTGTTCTGCCGGGACGGCTCGTTGGAGATCGCGATGGCCGCCGAGGAGTTGCAGGCGGTCCTGTCCCAGATCCGCCCGGTGGACACCCGCATGGCCGGGCGCGCGGGGGTCCGGCGGGCCAAGGACGTCTCGCGTCACCTGACCATCGCCGCCGGGGCGCTGCGCTACGCGGCCGGGTCGATGGCGAAGGCGTACGCCTCGTTCCAGAAGAACTACGCCCCCGAGTTGCAGGCCGCCGGGGTCAAGCCCAAGGCCGCGCCCGCGTTCAAGTTCGAAGCCTGAGAGGGGAATCGACCGTGGCAAGGAAGTCCCGCCCGCCCAAAGGGCGTTCGATGGTGGCGGCCCCGGTGGACCAGGCCGCCAAGCACCTCACCAGCCGCGCCGCGCCGCTGTTGCCGCCGTGGGCGGTCGCGGCGGGGCTGACGATCCCGGCGGCTCTGGCGCACGAAACGATCGGCAGCAACCCGGCGGCGACCGCGTTGATCGGCGCGGCCGGTGCGGGGATCACGGTCGCGGCGTGGTCGGAGGCGTCCAAGCGGTCCCCGCGGTTGCGGACGATGGCCACGGTGTCCGCCGGGGCCGCGTCCACCTATCTGACTGCCGCGACCGTGGCCGGGCCGACGTCGCCGAACGTGGCCCTGTTGCACGCGCTCGGCGGCGGCACTCTCGCGTTGTGGTGGAACCTGCGTCACGCACTGCGCAACTCCGGGTCGGAGGGCGCCGGTGACGGGTTGCTCGACCTGGTGGGGTTGGCCCGTACGCAGGTCGTGAACGGTCGGGTGGTCGGCGGTGAGGTCAGTGCGGAACTCCGGTTGCCCCGGGGCGAGATGGTGCCGGACGACGTCCAGCAGCGGATCCCGCACATGGCGTCCGCGCTGGGCACCGCGCCCGGGGCGATCCGGGTCACGCCGAACCGGGACGACCACTCCCGGGTCACGCTGTCGGTGACGCCGGTGGACCATCTGCGCAAGTCGGTGCTCTACCCGGGTCCGTCGTTGCCGGGGCAGTCGATCGGGCGGCCGGTGCGGCTCGGCGTCTACCAGGACGGCCGGCCGCTGGAGTTCCACCTTCCGGGTACCGAGGACCGCGACCACCCCCGTCCGCTCTCGCACCTGCTGACCACGGGCATGAGCGGTTCGGGCAAGTCCGGCAGCCTCAAGGTCGTGCTTGTCGAGGCGATGACGCGCTCGGACGTCGTCGTCTGGCTCGGAGACCCGTCCAAGGGCAGCCAGAGCGTGGGCGCCATTCAAGGCGGTCTGGACTGGTGCGAGACCACGCCACAGGGCGTCGAGGCTCTCCTCGACGTGCTGCCGATCGTGGTCAAGGCCCGCGCGGACCAGCTCGGGCGCCTGGGCTACGCGCAGTGGGAGCCGGAGTGCTGGACCAAGCACCAAATCCCGCTCCTGCTGGTGCACTTCGAGGAGTCCGCCGACGACGCCGTGGCGGACCACCCGAACGTCGTCAAGGTCGCCCAACAGGCCCGCTCGACGGGAACGGTCCTGTCGTTCTCCCTCCAGCGCGCCTCGTACGCGGGCATCTCCACCGAGGTGCGCGCACAGTTCGGGACGTCGCTGATCTTCGGCGTCAAGGACGACACCGACGCCTTCACCCTCGACGCCGGAGCGAAGGCCGCCGGAGCGTCGCCCGAGCAGTGGGCGGCCGACCGCGCCGGGATGCTCTACCTCCAGGCCCCCGGCGTGGAGCGCGAGCGCTGGCCGATCCCCGCGCGCGCCTACCGGCTCCCCGACGACGAGCAGGTGCGGCGCCTGATCGCCGCGTACGACGCGATACGCCCGCGGGGCGTGGACACGGCCACCGCCAAGGCGGCCGGACCGCGCTACGCGGCCTACAAGGCCCGCGCCACACGCCGCGCCGGGAGCGAGGAACGGCCCGAGGCCGGCCCGCTGCGGGCCGCTCTCGCCGAGCGTCCGCGCGTGCCCGCCCACTTGGACGATGCCGAGATCGTGGAGGGCGAAACCATGGACGACACGGCCGAGTTCGAGCCCGCCGCGCAGCCGTACGCGGTCGCCCACGAAAGCGACCTCGACGCGGACGCGGACCCCGACACCGAGCTGGAGGAACCCGCCCGGGTCGTTCAGGTCGCAGAGGCGGAGTTCGCCACCAAGCGTCCCGCGGCGGACGCGCTCGCCGAGATGGCGACCATCCTCGAAGAATTGCGGGCCGAGGGCCGGGCGGTGTGCGCGCCGCGCGACTTCCCGCAGTCCCGCGTCGGGCGCTCCCGAAGCTGGGTCTCGCGCCGCCTCGCCGAGTTCGCCGACAACGGCCGACAGGTCGCCGAGAACCCCGGCGGACAGATCGGATCCTGGCTCATCGTCCCCCACGACGACGCCTACGAGGACTACGCGGCGTAACAGGAAGCCGGGTGTGCGCACGCGTGCGGATCGCGTGCGCACACCGTGTGGCCCTCGCGCCCACGCGCGCGCGTTGACCTGCGCTTTCGCCCGTGCGCACACCCGCACGCGTGCGCACACCCACACCCACACCCCATTACGCACCGTGACCGCCCGAGGGGGCATTCATGACGCCCGACCCCACCGCCGGAACTCCGGATCCGGCCCCGCACCCGGACGTGATCAAAGCCCTGCACCGCCGGATCGCCGACACGATCGGAAACCTGCGCGCCGCCGACCAGAAGGCCGGCGTCCTGCTCGCCGGAATCGGGATCGTCGCCGCCTCCACCGGCGGCATCGACTTCCGCCCCGCGGCCCTCGCCACGGCCCTCACGCTCGGATCCGCCGCAGTGCTCCTCGCGCTCGTACTCGCCCCGCGCGGCTCCCTGTCCATCCACGCCCGACGCGACGCCGACATGAGCAATGTCCTGCTCGCCGTCGGCGACCTGGAACAACCCCGGGCACTCGCCCGCGAGTTGACCGTGCTGTCGGAGATCGCGACGCGCAAGTACCGGCTGATCCGCGCGGCCCTGTTCCAACTGGGCTTGACCGCAGCCCTCTTCGTCACCGCGCACGTCGTCGCCTGACCGACCGTCCCACACGGCTCCGGACCCGTGTCCGGGGTCGTGGAGGCGGCCGATCGGCAGCCCAACCCGGGAATGCCTACTGCCCCACCGGGGCACCCCGGCCGGCGCATGTTCCCCACCCGCCGAACCCTCCCCGGGGCGACCGTCTTTCCGCCAAGTCCGGCGGTCGCCCCGGCTCCCTCACACACGAGCGATCAGGAGAACATCAGCATGGACCAACGCACCATCCATCCGCCCCCCTTCTCCGGGAACGGCCCTCGCATCGGGTCGTTGTGCACCGGCTACGGCGGCCTGGACGACGCCGTGCGCGCCGTGCTCGGCGGCGAGACCGTGTGGCACGCGGACAACGACCCCGGGGCGAGCACGATCCTGGCCCACCACTGGCCCACCGTGCCCAACCTCGGGGACATCACCGCCGTCGACTGGGCCGCGGTCGAGCCGGTCGACGTCGTCACCGGCGGGTACCCCTGCCAGCCGTTCAGCGTCGCAGGCCGACGAAAGGGCACCGCCGATGTCCGTCACATCTGGCCCCACATCGCCACCGCCCTCGGCGTACTACGACCCCGACTCGCGGTCTTTGAGAACGTCTCAAACCACCTTCGACTTGGGTTTGCCGACGTCCTCGCCGACCTTGCCCGCCTCGGGTTCGATGCGCGCTGGTGCCGTGTACGCGCATCGGAGGTCGGCGCTCCCCACCGACGCGAACGACTCTTCGTCATCGCCTGGCCTGCCGACACCGCGCGCGAGGGACAGCCGCGGCAGGGGCTTCGAGGACGGCCTACCGAACGTCGTGCAGACACTGCCGACACCCCGCGCCTCGGACGCGAACGGCGCCGGAGCGCACGGGGACGGCGGCCCGGACCTGCGAACGGCGGTGTCACTGCTGCCGACACCGACCGCGGCGGACGGCGACCGGACCAGCTCCACCTACCCCCGGGGCAACCCGACGTTGCGTGGGGCGACTACGCACCCGCCATCGACCGCTGGGCCCGCGTCCTCGGCCGCCCCGCCCCCCGACCAACCGACACTCTGGGACGCCTGAACCCCACGTTCGTGGAATGGCTCATGGGCCTGCGCGCCGGCCACGTCACCGACGTACCCGGCCTCACCCGCACCGCCCAACTCCACGCACTCGGCAACGGCGTCATCCCCGCCCAGGCCGCCGCCGCGCTCCGCCTCCTGCTCGCGGATCGGCACGCGGGCGACGGCACGGCCCTGGGCGTCGCGGCATGAGCGCGCACCTGCGGACCGCCCTCGCACTGGCCGACATCGGGGTACCGGTGCTCCCGCTGCGGGCGGGGAAGGTCCCGTTCGGGAACTGCCCTGCCTGTGCGGACCTGCTGTGCGGCGGCCGACCGCACATGAAGGCGGCCGGGCCCTGCCGGTGCCCCTCGGTGTGCCACGCCTGGGCCGCCGCGACCACCGACCCGACCGTCATCGACTCCCCGCCGTGGGCCTGGGCATGGCAACAGGCCGTCGCCGTCGCCTACCACCCCGGCGGGGCCGGGTTCACCGTGGTGGACCTGGACGACCGGG
>NZ_JBHZAV010000189.1:0-18031 GCF_042754445.1 Embleya sp. NPDC059213 | reverse complement strand
GGTACGCGGTGGTCGCCGGGGAGATCTCGGTGCCCGTGCTCGTCCTGGTCCCGCCGACCCGAGGCGTCGGCTTCGCGGTCGCCGGCGTGTTGCTCGCCGGGTTCACCGCGGCCGTCGGCGCTGCGCTGCGCCGGGGTCGGCGCTCCTCCTGCCGCTGCTTCGGCGCCTCCGACGCGCCGCTGGGCCCGCGCCATCTGGTGCGCAACGGCATCCTGCTCGCCGCCTCGATCGCCGGCCTGTCCGCGACCGGCCTCGCCTCCCCCACCGACCTGCCGCCCGCGCTCGCCGGCAGCGCCGTCGCGGTGGTGGCCGGGCTGCTCGGCGCGCTCCTGCTCATCTCCCTGGACGACATCGTCGACCTGTTCGCGAGGAATGCCTGATGCCCATACTTGTCGCCGCCGTCGTGCTCATCGCTCTGGTGAGCGCGTTCAACCTGGTGCTCCTGCTCGGCGTGCTGCGCAGGCTGCGCGCACCACAACCGCAGACCGCGACCGCGTCCGGGCCGCCGATCGAACTGGGGCCGGGCAAGCGCCCCGGCGTGTTCACCGCCACCACGACCACCGGCGAACAGGTGGGCGACCTCGACGTCGGCGGGCTGGTCGGCTTCTTCTCCGCCGGGTGCGAGCCCTGCCACGTACAGGCACCGCGCTTCGCCGAGCGGGCCCGCTCGCTGGGTCGCGAGCGCACGCTGGCGGTGATCGCCGGGGACGACGCCGAGTTGCTCGCGCTGCTGACCCCGGTGGCCCGGGTGATCGTGGAGGAGTACGACGGCGTGGTCCAGGCCGCGTTCAGAAATGCCTGGACGCCGGCGATGTACCTGCTCGGCGCGGATCGGCGGGTGCTGGCGGCCGGCCTGAAGATGACGGATCTGCCCGCCGTCGGCGCGTCCGAGAACAGCCATCGGCCCAGCGAAGCGCACGCGTGAGCCCACGGATCGACGCCCGCGACCTGTTCGCCGCCGCCCGCGAGGCGATGTCGCTCACCCGGCACGCGGCCCCCGCCCAGGCGCTGGGGTCGCTGGCGGTGACGCTGGGGTCGGCGGGTGTGCCGATCACCATCGCGTGGCTGACCAAGCTGGTCATCGACCGACTCACCGACGGACACGGCGCGATCGGCGGCCTGGCCCTCGCGCTCGCGGTCACCGGACTGGTCGCCACCATGCTGCCGGGGATCGGCCGCTACCTGCGCGCCCAGATCGGCCGGGCCACCGGGGTGGTGGGCACCGACCGCCTGTTCGCGGCGGCCGAACGCCAGGTGGGCCTGCGCCGGTTCGAGGACCCGGCGTTCCTGGACCGCTTGCGCCTGGGACGCAGCAGCACCGCCGGCTTCGGCGTCCTGGTGGACGGCGCGAGCGGCACCGTGCAGGGCGCGCTGACGCTGCTCGGCTTCGTCGGCTCATTGCTGATCCTCAGCCCGACGATGACCGGGCTGGTCCTGCTCGCCGCAATCCCGGTGCTGGTCGCCGAACTGCGGTTGTCCCGACTGCGCGCCGGCATGCAGTGGGACTTCGAACAGGTGCACCGCCGGGAGTTCTTCTACGGCCGACTGCTCACCGACGTCGAAGCGGCCACCGAGATCCGGCTGTTCGGCATCGGCCCGTTCCTGCGCACCCGGATGATGCACGAGCGGCGCCGCGCCAACGCGGCCGAACGCCGAATGGACCTGCGCGAGTTCGGCACCCAGGCGGTGCTGGGCGCACTCGGCGCCGCAGTCGCCGGCGGCGGTCTGTGGTGGGCCGTCACCGCCGCCCGGCGCGGCACCCTCAGCGTCGGCGACGTGACCATGTTCGTGGCCGCGGTCGGCGGCATCCAGGCGGCCCTGGACCGACTGGTGTCCTCGATCGCCTCCGCGCACGGCCAACTCCTGAGCCTGACCCACTACGTCGCGGTGGTGCGCGCCGAACCCGATCTGGCCTCGGCCACCGAGAGCGCACCCGCGCCGGAGCCGGGCGTGGGCATCGAGTTCCACGACGTGTGGTTCCGCTACAGCGACGACCACCCCTGGGTGCTGGGCGGCGTCGACCTGCGCATCCCGCACGGTCGGGCGGTGGCCTTGGTGGGACTCAACGGGGCGGGCAAGAGCACGCTGGTCAAGCTCCTGTGCCGGATGTACGACCCGACCCGGGGGCGGATCACCTGGGACGGCGTGGATCTGCGCGACATCGCGCCGGCCGAACTGCGCGGGCGGATCAGCGCGGTGTTCCAGGACCACATGAACTACGACCTGACCGCCGCGGAGAACATCGCCATGGGCGACCCGGACAGCCTGGGCGACCGGGCCCGGATCGAGGCCGCCGCCGAACGCGCGGGCATCCACGACCGGCTCGCCGCCCTGCCACGCGGCTACGACACGCTGCTGACCCGGATGTTCTTCAGCGAGGCCGACAAGGAGGACCCGGACACCGGCGTGGTGCTCTCCGGCGGCCAGTGGCAACGCCTGGCCCTGGCACGGGCGTTCGTCCGCGCCGGGCGGGAGCTGATGATATTGGACGAGCCCAGCTCGGGCCTGGACCCGCAGGCCGAGCACGAGGTGCACGCCCGAATGCGCGAACACCGCGAGGGTCGCACCAGTCTGCTCATCTCGCACCGGCTCGGCGCGGTGCGCGACGCGGACCTGATCGTGGTCCTGGACGGCGGTCGGATCATCGAACAGGGCTCGCACGAGGCACTGCTCGACGACGAGGGCCACTACGCGAACCTGTTCCGGCTCCAGGCGGCCGGATATCGGGAGGCGAAGTGAACCCGGCCCGGATCGCGCCTGCCGTACTCGCGGGTGCGAGCGTGGGCGCGGCGGCGCTGCTGTGGGTGCGCCGGCGCTACCTGGTGGCCACGGTCGAGGGTCCGAGCATGGAACCCACGCTCTTCCCGGGCGATCGCTTGTTGGTGCGTCGCACCGGGCGGGTCCGGGCCGGTCGGGTGGTGGTCGTCCGGGTCCCGCATCCGCCGGTGGTGGCCGGACTGCCGCCGGGGTTGCGGCGGTTGGACGCGGCCGTGCTCGCCGCGATCCCGGAACGCACCGATCTGGCCCCGGTGCCGCAGGGGCGGTTGATGGTCAAGCGTGCGGTGGCGGTGGCGGGTGATCCGGTGCCGGTGGACCGTTTCCCGGTGCTGCGCGACGCCGCCGGGGAAGCGGTGCCCGCCGGCGCGTTGGTCGTGCTGGGCGACAACGCCGCGTCGAGCTGGGACTCGCGCGCGTACGGTTTCGTGCACCGGGACCAGGTGGTCGGGGTGGCGGTGCGCCGGATCGCGCCGCCGGGCGGGCGACGAACTTCCCGCCGGGGGCTGGTGCGGGCGGCGCCGACGGGCGACGATGGCAGCGGGCCGGGAACGGGTGCGGCGCGGGGTAAACCACGAGCGGACTGATCCTCTCGACTTCGCAAAATGCAAGCGCCGTTTCCCTCCACATTTCGGTGCGGGATCGCGACAGGATCTTGGGCGTCCCAAAGCGAAAGGTTGTGTCCCACATGCCCACCTCCCACCGCCTGCGCGTACTCGCGCCGGCCGTGGCCGGAGTCGTCGCCGCCACCGGTCTGCTGTCCGGCTGTCTCGGCAACGACAAGGACGACAAGGGCAGCAAGGCTCCCGTCGTCTCTTCGACCGCATCATCCACGGGGAAGGCCACCACGAGCCCGACCGGCAAGCCGAGCGGCACCACGAAGCCGACCGGCAGCGCCACGGGCACGTCCACGGCCGACATCATCGACGCCTTCACGTACAAGACCGGCCAGTGCATCAACCAGGACGGCGCCAAGACCACGGACGTCTCCTGCGCGAAGCCGCACAGCGGCCAGGTCGGCAAGGCGTTCGACCTGCCGGCGTCGGTGACGCCGCTCACCGCGGGCTACGAGGACAAGGTCGGCGAACTGTGCGAGCAGTACATCGGCCCGCTGTTGGATCGGCAGCCCGCGTCGCCCAAGCTCGGCTTCTCGTACTCGTACCCGCTCGACATGGAGTCGTGGAACCACGGCAACCACCAGGCGGCGTGCATCATCGAGCGCGAGGACAAGCAGCCGCTGACCACGATCGTCAAGTAGCGTCGGCGTGACCTCGGCCCCCGTAGTCGCCTACGGGGGCCGATCACGTGTTTCGAAGGGGTGCGGTCGAGCCGGCGGGGCCGAGCGGTCGAGGGGTCGCCGGGTCGGGTTCGGGTCGGGTCAACAGGCGCCCTTGTACAGGTACTTGCTCACGTCGGGCTGGTCCACGTTCTCCTTGGTGACGGCGACCAGGTCGGTGGAGATGTTCTTGGGGACCGGCTTCTTGTCGAGTGCGGCGACGGCCTGTTCGACGCCCTGGGAGCCGATGTCGAACGGCTTCTGCGCGATCAGGCCCTGAATCGAACCCTTGCGCAGCGCCTCGACCTGCTTCGGGGTGGCGTCGAAGGCGACCAGTTTGACCTGGCCCGCCTTGCCGGCCTGTTCGATGCCGGTGGCCGCGCCCTCGCCGCTGAACACGTTGGCCGCGAAGACGCCGACCAGGTCGCGATGCGAGGCGATCGTGGAGGTGACGATGGAAGCGGCCTTGGCCGGGTCGTCGTCGTTGTACTGCACGCCGAGGTAGGTGATGCCGGGGTGCTTCCTGATCTCCGTCTCGAAGCCCTTCAGGCGGGCGTCCGTGGTGGAGATGCCGGGCTTGACGCTGATCGCCGCGACCGTGCCCCGGTCCTGGAGCAGACCGGCCAGGGTCTGGGCGGCGAGCATGCCGCCGCGCTCGTTGTCGGAGGAGATCGCGGTCTCGCGGATCGAGCCGTCGTCGAGCTTGGTGTCCACCTCGATCACCTTCGCGCCCCGGGACTTGAGCTGCTGCTCGGGTTGGCGCAGGGCCTGGGTGTCGGTGGGAGCGATCAGTACGGCGTCCGGGCTCTTGGCGGCGACGGCGTTGACCACGGGGGTCTGCAGCGAGGCGTCCCACTTGTCCGCGCCGGTCACATCGAGCTTGACGCCGAGTTCCTTGGCCTTCTGCTGTGCGCCGCAGGCCATCGAGATGTAGAACTCGTCGCCCTTGACGCCCTGGACGAAGGTGATCTTGCGTCCGCCCCCGGAGCCGCCGTCGTCGCTGCACCCGCCGAGGGTGGCGACCGCGGTCAGGGCGATGGTCACGGCGACGTACGTCGGTGTCTTCATCGGGCAGTGCCTCCTGGCGGTGGTGGGGCGAAACGATCGGCCGTGCGGCGGGGGTGGGCCGGAGCGGGTGGCGGGTCGGATCGAGGCGGTCCGGGAACGGCCGCGGTGGTCAGCGGCGTTGCCGGCCGCGGCGGCGCAACTGGTCGGCGTACACGGCGGCGATCAGCACGGCGCCGACCGCGACGCTCTGCCAGAACGGCTGCACGCCCAGGATGACGAAGCCGTTCTGCAGGATGGCGGGGATGAAGACGCCGATCAGCGTGCCGACCACGGTGCCGATGCCGCCGAACAGGCTGGTGCCGCCCAGGACGACGGCCGCGATGGCACCGAGCGAGTCGTTGGCGTGGCCGCCGATCGTGGTGGTGGTGAAGCGGGCGAGGGACAACACCCCGGCGAGCCCGGCCAGGGTGCCGGACAGGGCGTAGACCTCGATCATGTGTCGATCGACGGCGATCCCGGCGCGCCGGGCCGCCTCGGCGTTGGAACCCACCGCGTAGGTACGCCGGCCGAAGCGGGTCGTGGCCAACACGAGCGCACCCAGCACGGTGACCACGAGCGCGATCACCACCAGCCAGGGAACGCCCAGGAATCGGCCGTTGCCGATCGTGTCGGTGAACCGGGTGGGCACGCCCCGGACGTCTTGACCCTCCGTCAACACCTGGGCCAGGCCCAGCGCCATGCCCAGGCTGCCGAGCGTGACGATCAGCGCGGGCACCCGCGCCTTGGCGATCAGGAAGCCGTTGAACGCGCCCCAGCCGGCGCCGGCGGCGAGACCGGCGAGTACGCCGAGCAGGATCGCGCCCCAGCCGGCGTCCGGTCCGGCGACGGCGGTCATCGTCTTGGCCGCGGCGACGCCGGCGAAGACCAGGACCGAGCCGACCGACAGATCGATGCCGGCCATGATGATCACGAAGGTCATCCCGACTCCGACGATCAGCAACACCGCCGCGTCGGTGGCCACGTTGCGCAGGTTGAACGTGGTGGGGAACTGCTCGGGTCGCATGACGGAGAAGGCGGTCACCAGCACCATCAGGACCAGGAAGGTCCACCACGAGTTGCTCCGGGCGAGCCGGCGCCACACCACACGGCGGAGGAACGATCCGGCGTCCGGGGGGACTTGGCCGGCCTGCGGCACGGGCGCCGGGTGTTCCCGACCGCCGCGTGTCGCGGGTTGCCCGTCGGCTCGGTCGCCGTCCGGGTCCGGGTGCCCCGGTGGGGTGGCCGTCTTGTCGAGGTTCATGCCGGTGCTCCCTGCCCGTCGAGTCCGTCCAGGGCGCCGGTCATCGCGCCCACGAGGTCCTCCACCGTGGTGTCCGCGGCGGTCAGGCTCGCCACGCGTCGACCCAGCCGCAGCACCTCGACGCGGTCCGCGACCGACAACACCTCCGGCATGTTGTGGCTGATCAGCACGACCGCGATGCCGTTGTCCCGGACCCGGCGGATCACCTCCAGCACCCGACCACGCTGGAGCACACCGAGCGCTGCGGTCGGCTCGTCCATGAAGATCACCTTGTCCGCCCAGGCGACCGCGCGGGCGATGGCCACACTCTGTCGCTGGCCGCCGGAGAGCGTCCCGATCGGGGCGTCGATGTCCTGCAACTCGACGCCGAGCCGGGCGAACGCCTCGATCGCCCGCTCGCGCATCGTGGCCTTGTCCAATACGCCCAACCGCCCGGCCAGACCGCGGCGCAGCAGCTCGCGGCCCAGGAAGAGGTTGGCCGCGCCGTCCAGATCGGGCGCCAGGGCCAGGTCCTGGTAGACCGTCTCGATACCCAACTCCTGGGCGTCCGTGGGTCGTTCCATGCTCACCGGCCGGCCCTCGAAGAGGATCTCGCCCGCGTCCGGTCGTTCGGTGCCGGCCAGGGTCTTGGTGAGCGTGCTCTTGCCCGCGCCGTTGTCACCGATCAGCGCGACGACCTCGCCCGGGAAGACGGTGAAGTCGGCGCCGCGCAGGGCCTGGACCTGGCCGTACCGCTTGACCAGGCCCCGACCTTCGATCAGGGGTTGCACGTGCCCAACTCCTTCGGGTTGTCGGGTCGTTCACCGCGAGCCGGCTCGGCCGGGGCCGGGGCACCACGAGTTCGCACGTGTGTCAGGACGGAGGCGAGAGCGAACCGGGTCGCCGACCGTCTGACAACGGTGTCAGTACAGTGCTGGCCCGATGGGCGGGTGTCAAGGGTTTCGCGGATCTCGGGTTCGGCCCGGAACTCGCGCTGATCTGTTGGGGATTGCGGCGATTGGCCATAGTCGATCCGGCTCGGCGGCCGATCCGGGAAGCAGCCGGCGGGCGGGATGTCGACAGCTTGTCGACGGCCCGGTACGGTCCGTGTGACAACGATGTCAGAGGGAGTGTGCGGCACATGGCGGCTGAACCCCTGGGGGACTCCTCCGAACACGCGGCCTGGCTGGACGCGGAATGCGACCGACTGATCCGGTTCGCCCGGGGCGCCCGGCTGGCCGAGGGCGGGTTCGGCTGGCTGGACGACACCGGTCGGCCGGTCGCGGACGGGGTGGTGCACACGTGGGTGACGGCCCGGATGACGCACGTGTTCGCGTTGGCACGGTTGCGGGGGGTCGGCGGTGCGGGGCAGGGCGCGGGTGGGGGCGACGCCGGCGATGTCGGGCCGGACGAGGCGGCCGCGCTCGTGGCGCACGGAATCGCCGCGTTGACGGATCTGCTGCGGGACGGCGAGCACGGCGGCTGGCATCCGCTGGTGGACCGGTCCGGGCGGCCGGTGCCGGACGCCGAACGCCCGGACGGCAAGCGCATGTACGACCACGCGTTCGTCGTGCTGGCCGCCGCGAGCGCGTGCGCCGCCGGCCATCGCGGCGCGCCCGCCCTGCTCGCCGAGGCCCTGGACGTCGTCGAGCGCCGGTTCTGGGAGGCCGACCGGGGCGCCTGCGCCGAATCCTGGGACCGGGCCTGGACCACCGGCGAGGCGTACCGGGGCGCCAACAGCAACATGCACGCCGTGGAGGCGTTCCTGGCCGCCGCCGACGCCACCGGCGAACACCACTGGCGCACCCGCGCCCTGCGCATCGCCGAGCGGGTCGTGCACGACCACGCGCGGGCCGATCGATGGCGGCTGGTCGAGCACTTCGCCCCGGACTGGACGCCGCGGCCCGAGTACCACCACGACCGTCCCGCCGATCCGTTCCGCCCCTACGGCGCCACCGTCGGCCACGGCTTCGAGTGGTCCCGGCTGCTGCTCGCGCTGGCCGCGTCGTTGCCGGACCCGCCCGATTGGTTGCGTACCGACGCGGAGGCGCTGTTCGCGGCGGCGGTGCGCGAAGGCGGCCACGCGGACGGCCGGCCGGGCTTCGTGTACACGCTCGACTGGACCGGACGGCCGGTGGTACGCACCCGGATGCACTGGGTCCAGGCCGAGGCGATCGCGGCGGCGGCGGCACTGCGTCGGGCCACCGGGGTCGCCTACTACGATGACCTGTACCGAGCGTGGTGGGAGCATGCCGACGCAGTGTTCCTGGACCGGAAGCACGGTAGCTGGCATCACGAACTCGACCCCGACGCGCGGCCCTCGGCCACCGTCTGGCAGGGGAAACCCGACGTGTACCACGCGGTACAGGCCACCCTGCTGCCCCGGCTGGGGTCCGCACCGACCCTCGCCGAGGCATTGCGTCGAGCCGCCCGCCGAACCGACGACCGCCGCTGAACCGACCGACCCCGACTGCCGCTTCGCACCGCCGGCGTCCGCTCGGGGCCGGCCCCACTCCCCCGCTCCCGGTTCCGGGAGCACCGCACCCTGGGTGCCGGATGCGAACCCGGCCGCTCGAAAGGTAGGACCCCCGATGGCCGGCCCGACGATTCCGGAGCGCCCGCGCGGGCGCGGTCGTACCACGATGAAGGACGTGGCCGCCCTCGCCGGTGTCGGCATCAAGACCGTCTCGCGGGTGATAAACGGTGAGCCGAACGTCAGTGCCGGGAAACAGCAGGCGGTGTGGGCGGCCGTCGCGCAGACCGGATTCCGGCGCAACGACAGCGCGGCGCAGTTGCGCTCGGGGCACACCTCCAGCATCGGCCTGGTCCTGGAGGACGCCGCGGACCCGTTCTCCTCCGCCCTCACCCGATCCATCCAGGACATCGCCCACCAGCACGGCACGGTGTTGTTCAGCGCGTCGTCGGCGGAGGATCCGGACAAGGAGCGCGACCTCGTCCTGGCCCTGTGCGCACGGCGCCTGGACGGCCTGATCGTGGTCCCGGCCGGCGGCAGTCACCGCTACCTGCTGCCGGAGATCGAGGCCGGGATGGTGTGCGTGTTCATCGACCGCCCACCGGGCGACATCGAGGCGGACACCGTGCTCGTGGACAACGTCGGCGGGGCCCGGACCGGAGTCGAACACCTGATCCGGCACGGCCATCGACGGATCGCGTTCATCGGCGACCGGCTGGAGATCTTCACCGCCCGGGAAAGATTGCGCGGCCACCGCGAGGCGTTGACCGAGGCGGGCATCGAACCGGATCCGCGGCTGGTGTACAACGGGCCGCCGTACGGTGCGGAACTGCGGGCGTGGTTGCGGGCGATGCTCGGCGGGGCCGATCCGGCCACCGCGGTCTTCTGCGGCAACAGCCGATTCACCGTCGAGACGCTGCGCGAGATCCGCCGCTCGCCGGTGCAGCCCGCGCTGGTCGGCTTCGACGACTTCGAACTCGCGGACATGCTCACCCCGGCCGTCACCGTGGTCGCCCAGGACCCGTTCGGCATCGGACAGGCCGCCGCGCACCTGTTGTTCCGCCGCCTCGCGGGCGATGTGACCCCGGTACAGCACATCCACATGCGCACCCGGCTGATCCCGCGCGGCTCCGGCGAGGTCGGTCCGTGACCGGCGGTACGGGCGCCGCCGCCCGACCGGGCGCCGCCCCTCGGCACCACGAACCCACCAGGAGGGCCGCCGCATGATCACCGTGATCGGCGAGGCGTTGATCGACCTCGTATCCGTCCGGGGCGGCGATCCGGTCGCCCATCCCGGGGGCAGTCCGGCCAATGTCGCGGTGGGGCTGGGTCGACTCGGCGCGCCGGTGCATCTGATCACCCGTTACGGACCGGACCCGCACGGCGAGTTGCTCGCGGCGCACCTGGCGGCGAGCGCGGTCGAGGTGGCGCCGCAGAGCCGGTCGGCGGGTCGCACCAGCGTGGCCCGAGCCGACCTGGACTCGGCCGGAGCGGCGACCTACACCTTCGACATCGACTGGGAGTTGCCCGAGTCGGTCGGCGTCCCGACCGGATCCCGGTGCGTGCACACCGGTTCGATCGCGGCGACGCTGGCCCCGGGCGCGGACCCGGTGCGGCGCCTCCTGGCCGCCGAACACGTAAGGGGGGAGGCGGTGGTCTCCTACGATCCGAACTGCCGGCCGTCCCTGATGGGCGCCCCGGGGCCGGCCCGGGAGCGGATCGAGTCGCTGGTGGCCCTGTCGGATGTGGTCAAGGTCAGCGACGAGGACCTCGCCTGGCTCCATCCGACCCGGGACTTCGCCGACGTGGCGGATGCCTGGCTGGCGCTGGGGCCGGGCCTGGTGGTGGTCACCCGCGGCGCCGAGGGCTCGTACGGCGTGTGCGCCGCGGGGCGGGCCGCGGCGCCCGCCCGGGCGGTGCCGGTGGTGGACACGGTCGGCGCGGGCGACGCGTACACGGCCGGCCTCCTGGACGCGCTGCGCCGCCGGGACCTGTTGCACCCCGCCGGCATCCGAGGTCTCGACCCGGCGACGCTGGGCACGTTGCTCGCGGACGCGTCGGTGGTCGCGGCCCTCACCTGTTCCCGGGCGGGGGCGAACCCGCCCACGGCGGCCGAGCTGCGCGCGTATCGCCGCGCACACGGGCTCGCCGGCGGGACGGAATGAGACCGGGAAGCCGGGCCCGAGCAGGCCGGGGAGGCGTGGACCGAGGAGGCCGCGGTGGCGCGCGGACGGGGCGACGAAGAATCGTTTTCGGTCACGGGTAGATGACGTCGTGACGAGACCGTGCCGGGGCGGGCGGCGGGAGCCCTACGGTAAACCCATGACTGTGTCGTCGGATGCCGACCGGCAGATCGCACTGATCGTCGAAGTCCAAGACCTGGCCCGGGAGTTGGGTATTCAGGTCTGGTTGCGGGGCGGATGGGCAATGGATTTCTACCTGGGGCGGATAACCAGGGAACATGCAGACGTCGACTGGTTCGCGTGGGCACAGGACGCCCCGGCGCTCACCGAAGCGTTCTCCGCGCGAGGATTCGTTCGCCTGGCTCGGGCGCCGGTCGAACAACAACTCGATTACGCGGCGGGTGGCGTGGAATTGGGCTTCGCGTTCCTGGCCCTCGATCCCGAGGGTCACGTGATCGTGGCCGGTGGGCCGTGGGCGGGCGCACGCTGGCCGGAGAGGATGCTGGAGACGCCGCCGGGCAGGTTGGGCGGGTTGTCCTGCCCGATCATCTCGCCCGAGGCGCAGGTCGAGATCAAGCTGATGATCCCCACGTGGATGCCGCATCGGCCGCGTCGGGCCAAGGATGTCGAGGACGTCGAACGATTGCTGGAGGCGATGACCGGATAGTGGGTACGGCCGGCTCGTCGTCGACCGGTGGGGTGCGACGAGCGGGGCGAGTGGGGGCGGTGGGGCGTCCGACGTGGGGTCGGGCGTTCGGAGGTGGCCGGCGTGGGGTCGGTGCCTCGGGGGTGTGATCGATACGACGATCCGTCCGGGCGTCCGCCCTCACTTCGTCGTGCCCACCGGCCGGCCGGATTTCGCGGGTCGTGCGCACCGATCGGCAGTCCGCCGGCGCCGCCGCCCGACTACCCGATCCGGTCGAGACGGGCCGACAGCCGGGCCGCCTGGCGCTCCAGGGTTCCGGGTGGGTTGCGGTGATGACCGGGGCTGTCCGGCAACAACATCAGCAGCCAGACGAAGGCGAACAGGGCCCGGAAGTCCCGCAGTCGTGCGATCTCGGGATCGCTCAACTCGAAGCAGGACAGGAAGAACGTCGTATCGGCCTCGGTGCCGTGCGGCCACATCGAGACGTGCTCGACCAGCTCCGCCAGTTCGAACGCCCGGTCGCTGCGGCCGGAGATCTCGAAGTCCACCAGGCGAACCCGCGCGCCGTCCCACAGGTAGTTGGCCAGGTTTCCGTCCGACAGGCCGAACACCGGCCGGATGCCCGGCCCCGGTTCCGCCGGCGTGTCCCGTTCCGCCAACCACGCGCGGCCGGCCTCGAAGGCCCGCGCCACCATCGGGTCGGGGCCGAGTTCCCGCCCGCCCGTACTCCACGCCCGCGCCTTGCCCTCGACCACGGGCGGATACCAGGTACAGGCCGGCAGGGCCAGGATCGTCTCCGTCGGAACCGCGTCGTGCAGCGTGCCGATCGCCTGTGCCAGCGCCCGCAGTTGCTCTTGGCCGAGGTCTCGTCCGCGCAGCGGCACACCCCCGAGTCGGGACATCACGACGACGGGCGGTTCGCCGTCGATGTCCTCGCGGATCGGCTCCGGTGCCAGGCCGGGTGCGTATCGGGCCAGCAGGCTCAGCGCCTGCCATTCGCGCAGCGGCTCGGCGCGCTCGCGCGAGCGAAACCGCTTGACCACCACGTCGTCACGGAACTCGATGTCGTGCGTACTCCACGTCTCGGTCATCGCGGCACGCTACTCCCCCGGCCCGGACGGCTCGGACGGGGCGCCGGGGTCGACCGGGAGGGGTGGGCCGAAGCGGACGGGGACGCCGGGGGAGTACAACACGCTGTCCGGTGCGCCGCCGACCCCGGGCAGGCCCGCGGCCGCGACCAGGTCTTCGTCCAGGTGCAGCAACTCGGCGCGGCGCAGCGGCCAGCGCGGGTGTGCGTTGGGCAGGTAGAGGGTGCGGCCGGCGACTCGGGTGTGCAGGCCCCAGCGTGCGGTGAGGAAGTGTTCGAGCGGGCTCGGGTCGGTCACGGGTGCGCCGACGCGCACCTCGACCGTGCCGCCCCTGGGGACGCCCTCCGGGCGATGTCGCCGCGTCGTGTAGCGCACCCGGTCGCCGGTGTGCTCGATGCGCATCCTGGCCCACCGGTACGGGAGTCGCAGCGTGGCCCGGGCGGTCAGCACCGGCAGCAGGCGGGCCGCCTCCAGCGAGCGGAACACCACGCCGCGCCGGCCGGCCCCGTCCACCGAGTACAGCCGCACGTTGGTCTCCGGGAAAGTGCCGAGCCACGGCACGCCCGGTAGCCGCAGGAAGGCGACGCCCACCATCCGGAACGGCACCAGGCCGACGTAGGTGACGCCGTCCAGGACGTCCGGCCGGGTGCCCGCCGGGAGCAGTGGGGCGACCGCGGCGGGCGGCACGGCCCAGTGCAGGAAGGTGAGTTCGCTCCAGCGCTGGGTGAGCAGCACGTGCGAAATGCCGCGCGGGGACAACGGTGTGACGGTTTCGGTGCTCATCCGGTCATGGTGTCCCATCCCGCACGGCGGCGCGTCCGTTCCCGGGCTCGGTCGTTCGGGCCCGGGGACCGGGCGGGGCTGTGCGGGGTCCCGCGGGGTTGCGGGTCCGGGGCGGGCGAGCCGGTGTCTGGGCGGTGATCAGGGCCTCGCCGACGGGTGAGCGGTAGTACAGGACCGAGCGGCCGGAGCGGCGGCGCAGGACCAGGTTGGCGTCCAGCAGGATCTTGAGGTGGCGGCCGACCGAGCCGAGGCCCTGGCCGGTCAGCGCGACCAGTTGGGTGGTGCTCTTGGGGGTGTCCAGGCGGATCAACACGCCGGCCCGGGCCGGGCCGAGGAGGCGGGCCAGCGGGTCGGGGCCGGCCGGGCGGTGCGCGTCGGCCAGGGTGCCCGAGCAGGGGTAGACCACCGCGTAGTGCCGCTCCCCCGCCCAGGCCACCCAGCCGCGTCCGAGCGTGACCGGCACGAACGACAGTCGGGCGCCGCCGAGTTCGCGCGGCGGGTAGTCGTAGGTGTTGATCCGCAGTCGGCTCGCGCCCAGCCAGCGCATGCCCGGACGCAGGTCGTCCAGGGCCGCCGCCCAGCCGCCCCGGCCGAGTTGACCGGTGCGGGCGACGATGTCGGCCTCGATGATCCGCCGCCGCCGCGGCCAGTCCGGTCGGACCACCCGGGTCCACACCCAGTCCAGGATGTCCGCGGCGCGCGGGCCGAGTTCGGGGCCGTCCAGCGCGGCGGGCAGTGGACCGCCCATCGACACCTCCAGGTCGGCCCGGGCGTCCGGGTCCGACGTGGCCCGGATACCGGCCAGTTCCGCCGCGAAGGCCGCTTCGCCGGTCGCCGGCGGGGGTGTGAGGAAGTCCGCGTTCCAACTGCCGCCGAAGCCGATCCGCAGCAGCAGTGCGGTGATCGGGTCCTCGGCCAGCCGGGCCCGGTAGGCGGGCAGGTGTGCGTCCAGCCAGATCCCCTCGCCGGGATGCGCGGCCGTACCTCGTTGCAGCGTCTTGAGCGTCGCGGTGACCTCGGCCAGCGGCGAGACCGCGAATCGGCTGCCGGCCAGGGTGTCCGCGTCGATCTGCCACCACCCCATGGTTTCGCCTCCCGGCGAAACAGTAACGCCCGCGCCCCGCCGGGCTCGAAGCTCTGGCCATGCGCACCTACCGAGAGCTCTTCCGCGCGCCGGAGTACACCCCGCTGTTCGCCGCGTCCTCCGCGCAACTGGCCGCAACCAACGTCGCCGGACTGGCGTTGGGCACCCTCGTCTACGACCGGACCGGTTCGCCGCTGCTGGCCGCGCTGGGCATGTTCGGCGGTTCGCTCGCGCAGGTGATCGGGGCGACCGCGCTGATGTCGGCGGCGGACCGGTTGCCGCCGCGGGCCGCGATGACGGTGATCGGGTTGATCTTCGCCGCGGGCACCGCCGCGGTGGCGATCCCGGGGCTGCCGCTGTGGGCGCTGTTCGCGATCGTGCTGGGCGAGGGCGCGGTGGCCGCGGTGGGCGGCGGCGTGCGCTACGGGTTGCTCAACGAGATCCTGCCCAGGAGCGGTTTCCTGCTCGGGCGGTCCGTGCTCAACATGAGCAACGGGGTGCTCCAGATCGTCGGCTTCTCGCTCGGCGCCGTGCTGGTCACCGTGTTGTCCGCGCGCGGCACGCTCCTGGTGGCCGCCGGGTTGTACCTGCTCGCGGCGATCGTGGCCCGATTCGGCCTGGCCCGGCGGGCGCCGCGGGCGGCCGGTCGGCCGTCGGTCGCCGAGACCTGGCGCAACAACACGGTGTTGTGGTCGGTCAAGCCGCGCCGCTACATCTATCTCGCGCTGTGGGTGCCCAACGGTCTGATCGTCGGCTGCGAGTCGTTGTTCATCCCGCTCGCGCCGGACCACGCGGGGCTGCTCTTCGCGTTCGCGGCCGTGGGCATGCTCGCCGGGGACGTGGTGGGCGGGCGGTTCGTGCCCGCGCCGTGGCGACGCCGGCTCGGGGCGCCGATGTTGCTGCTCCTGGCCACGCCGTACCTGTTGTTCGCGGTGCATCCGCCGCTGCCGTTCGCGCTGGGTGTGGTCGCGGTGGCGTCGATCGGCTATTCGGCGACGTTGTTGTTCCAGGAGCGGTTGATGGCGATGACGCCGGACGAGCTGAGCGGGCAGGCGCTGGGGCTGCACTCGTCGGGGATGGTCGCGATGCAGGGCATCGGCGCGTCGATCGCGGGCGGAATCGCCCAGGTCACCTCGCCGACGACGGCGATCACGGTGCTGGCCGCGGCGTCCGTCGCGGTCACCCTGACCCTGGCAGCAGGGCTGCGGGCGCACCCGGCACCGGTGCTTCGGGAGGCGTGAGCGGGGGTGCGAAGCCCCGGTCGGGTTGGGATCGGGTCGGGAGTGGGCGCTCCGGGCGATGTCGGTGCCGTTCGAGAGGATGTGCGCATGACCGACACCCCGGCGCCGGCCGCCGTTCTCGCCGACTTCGACGCGTACACCCAGGCTGTCGAGGCCGTGACCGCCGCCGCGCGGGCCTACTACGGCGGCGCCGACTCGACCGTGGACGACGACACGTACGACCGGTTGTTGCGCGGGATCGGCGCGTACGAGCAGGAGCACCCGGACCGGGTGCTCGCCGAATCGCCGGTCGGCAAGGTCGCGGCCGGCGCGCTGCCCAGCGGGGACGTGCCGCACACGGTGCCGATGCTCAGCCTGGACAACGTGTTCGACCCCGAGGGGCTCGCCGCGTGGGCCGCGTCGCTGGAGCGCCGGCTCAAGCGGCCGGTCGCGGCGCTGACGGTGGAGCCGAAGATGGACGGCCTGGCGGTGGCGGTGCGCTACCGCGACGGCCGACTGGACCGGCTGGTCACTCGCGGTGACGGCATCGCCGGCGAGGATGTCTCCCACGCGATCGGCACCATCGTCGGCCTGCCGGAGCGGTTGAGCGAGCCGGTGTCGATCGAGGTGCGTGGCGAAGTCCTGCTGACGGCAGAGCAGTTCGAGACGGCCAACGAGATCCGCCGGGAGCACGGCGCGAGCGTGTTCGCCAACCCGCGTGGTGGTGCGGCCGGCACGCTGCGGGCCAAGGATCGGCCGTATGTGATCCCGATGACCTTCTTCGGCTATGTCGCGCTGCCCCTGGCGGACGACGAGAGCACGTTCGCCGAGGAGTTGCGGACGGCCGACCACTCCGCGGTGATGGCCCGGGTCGAGGAGCTCGGCGTGCTCACCACCGGGCGCACCTCGGCACGGCTGCGGGTGTGTACGAGCATCGAGGAGGTGCAGGCCGCGGTCGACGAGATCGCCGCGGCGCGGGCCGAATTGCCGTTCGGCATCGACGGCGTGGTGATCAAGGCCGACGCGGCGCTCGACCAGGCCGACGCGGGCAGCGGAACCCGCGCGCCGCGCTGGGCGATCGCGTACAAGCTGGCCGCCGTGCACAAGATCACCCGACTCACCGGCGTGGACTGGGCGGTGGGCCGCACCGGCGTGATCGCGCCGCGCGCGATCCTGGACCCGGTGGAGATCGACGGCAGCATCGTCGGCTTCGCCACACTGCACAACCCGGCCGACATCGAGCGGCGCGGGCTGATGATCGGCGATCAGGTCAGCGTCTACAAGGCCGGCGACATCATCCCGCGCGTCGAGGCGCCGCTGGTGCACCTGCGCACCGGCGCCGAGACGCCGATCGAGTTTCCGACCGAATGCCCGCAGTGCGGCGGCGAGTTGGACACCAGCCAGCAGCGTTGGCGGTGCACGCAGGGCCGCGCGTGTGGTCTCCAGGCCGGGATCCTGTACGCGGTGGGCCGCGACCAACTCGACATCGAGGGCATCGGCGGCCGGATCGTCGCCCAGTTGATCGCCGCCGGCGCGGTCACCGACGTGGCCGACCTGTTCACGCTCACCCGCGAGCAGTTCCTGGCCCTGGACCGGGTGGACAAGATCGCCGACCGGCTGCTGGCAGGCATCGAGGAAGCCCGGGGGAAGCCGCTCAGTCGGGTGTTGTGCGCGCTCGGCGTACGGCTGACCGGTCGGTCGATGTCCCGGCGGATCGCCCGGCACTTCGGCACGATGGAGGCGATCCGCGCGGCGGACGTGGAGGCGATGGCACAGGTCGAGGGCATCGGCCCCGGCAAGGCGGCCGTGATCGTCGCCGAGTTGGTCGAACTGGGCGAGGTGATCGACAAGTTGGTCGCGGCCGGGGTGAACATGAGCGAGCCGGGGGCGGGCGCGAGCGAGCCGGCCGGCGCCGCTGCCGCCGAGCAGGCGGGTGACGCGGCGGCGGTCGAGGCCGGCCCGCTGACCGGGAAGTCGGTGGTGGTCACCGGTTCGATGACCGGGAAACTCGCCGCGCTGTCCCGCAACGAGATGAACGAACTGATCGAGCGCGCGGGCGGCATCGCGTCCTCGGCCGTGTCCGCGAAGACCGCCCTGGTGGTCGCCGGCGAGAAGGCGGGGGCGAAGCGCGCGAAGGCGGAGAAGCTCGGGGTGCAAATCATGGATCCGGAGGAATTCGCGCTCCTGGTGGGCGCGTTGCTGCCCGGCCGAGTGGC
>NZ_JBHZAV010000188.1:0-18042 GCF_042754445.1 Embleya sp. NPDC059213 | reverse complement strand
AACAGGACGGCGAGAAGATCGGCAACGGACACTCGGAATCATCACGAGCCGCCAAGATCCACATCTCGTGTTTCACCAAACTCGCGACAGAGCCAACTCCTACTGTCCCTTGACAGGTTCGCCCCGGGCATACCCCCAACACTCTGCAAAGCGGGCCGCGACGCCTGTGGGACAAGGTGGAGGCTGCGTGGCGCTGCCGGGACGGGCAAGGACGCCCCGCCGTCCACGACTTCGGCCCCACCGCCACCCTCGTCACGAGCGCCGACGCGGCCGTCGTCGAGCAACAGGCGTGGTACCGCGACCGACACCTTCGGGCATGGAGCGGCAGCCCGCGAACTCGACGCCGTGGCCGGTGGTCCTGGGGCTCGGTGATCGCTTTCGGGCACGAGGGCGCGCAGTTCGTCCGGGCCGGGTTCGGGGCGGATCTCGGTGGGGTCGGCCATGCTTGGCGTGGTGTCGGTCCGGTGCGTTCGACCACGTGTTTCGGTGTTGTATCGGTCGCAGGAGGTCGACGATTGGGGCTGCCCGGTGACTTGGCATCATCGTGCTCGGCGGCAAGGCCCTGTGGTGTCGTGACCGGGCGAGGGGGCGGCGTTGGTGGTGCTGGTGCGAAGAGACGTGCGGGCAGGGGGCTTGCGGTCCGTCGGCATGGTGATCGGGGCGGTCGCGTGGGGTGCGTCGGGAGCCTGGCGGGGCGCGCACGGGGGTTTTCCGCCGTCGACTGCCTGGCGGCAGACGTGCTACGGGGCGTTGGAGGGTCTATTTTTCGGACTGTTCGCCGCCTGTTGTGCGGTGGCTGTGCTGCGGAGGTTCGGGCCGTCCCCGGGCGGGATCGAATGGCGGGTCTTCGGAACCGCCCTGGCCGTCTGGGGGCTTCCGGGGCTGCTCGGATTCATGCAAACACCCCCGGAGGGATGGCGGGTGCACATCACCCAGTGGATGGCCTACTCCGCGCTGCCGGCATACGGGTTCGCAATGTTTCTGGCGTTCTACGCAACGATCTGCGCCCGCACGCCGAGACAGCGTCTGATGTCGGCCGTGGGCCGGTTGGTCCTGGGCCTCGGCGGCATCGTGCTGATCCCACTGCCGTCCCTCGCATCCATCGGAGCGCCCCCGCCCGAGGGCGGCGGTTCGCACTACGACGGATGGGCCGCGGAGTTCCTGCCCATGAGCATCGGCCTCCTCTTGACATGCACGACGGCGGTCTCGTTGTCACGTGCCTGCAAGCGGCGGTATCGGGCTCGAACAGCGCGAAACGCATTCACCGTGTGATGTCGAGTCCTCTGCGGGTGCGGTGTGGGTTCGACCGCGACCGTCGTCCTCGACACGTTGTGCGGCGGCGACATGCCCGACCGCCTCGACCACTGCGGCGACCCGGGACGGTGGCGTGCCGGGCGCGCGTCGGGGTGTACAACCGTACTCGGGAAACCACGGCGGAAACGGCGGCGTCGGGTGCTGTTTCCGCGGATACCCGTCGATCACCGTCTGGAAGCAACTACCGTCCTGCCAAGGCGCACCCGGGCGCAGCGGCAGGCCGCGACTCGGGGCCGTGACCGACGGCGCCGGCCGACGGGGTGGTCCGACGGGCGGCGTGGCGAGGTGGCCGCTGGTGTCCAGTGCGGCCGAGGCGACGGTCATGCGTGAAGGTCGGGCGGGGAGGGGGCCGGTGGACGTTTCACCGAACGAGGGCTCGCCAAGGGTGAGTTCGAAGGGACCTTTACGATGCACCTTCGTGTGGCGTGAGGGCAGAGCGGCCTCCGGGAAAGCCTGCTTCCGACGGCGCGCCTCCCTCGACACCGAACGGGGCCTCCGCGCGCCTTCCTCGGCCGCGAAGGCACGGAAGGGCCACCCGAATCGGCGCGCGGCGTCAGGTTTCGGCAAGATTGCGCCATGACATCACCATCCTTGAGTCAAGGCGCCAACCTGCGCGTCGATTCCATCCGGGTTCGTATGCAGTTGTCGTGGTCCACGAGGAGCGGCGTTCCCGACATCGACGCGTCGGCGCTGCTGCTCACCGACGCCGGTACCGTGCGTGGGGACGCCGACTTCGTCTTCTACAACCACCCGCGCCACCCGTCCGGCGCGTTGGCGCATCTGGGCCGGACCAAGACGGCGGACGGCATCACCGACACGCTCGTCGTGGAACTCGCTCTCGTGGAGGAGGCGATACACCGGATCCTGTTCTGCGCGTCGTCGGACGGTGGCACGTTCGGCGAGGTGCCGGACCTGCGCCTTCGGTTGCTGGACGCCGCGACGGCGGCCGAGATCGCCCGCTTCGACATGACGGCCGGGGTCGAGACCGCCTTCGTCGGCGGCGAGTTGTATCGCCACCAAGGGCAGTGGAAGTTCCGCGCGGTCGGACAGGGGTACGCTTCCGGACTCGCCGGTCTGGCCACGGATTTCGGTATCTCGGTGCACGACGATCCCTCGGCGGACTCCGCCGCCGCGCAGCCGGTGCCGACGCAGCCGGTCGACTCCCCGCCGCCCCTGGCGGTATCCGTCGTCGCGCCGGCCGGAACCGGCGAGGAAGCGCTGCCCGCGGAGATGCGCAATCGCCTTTCGCTGCGCAAGGAGCAGGTCAAGGTGAGCCTCCGCAAGCAGGGCGCGGAGGGGATCACCGCGCGGGTGATCCTGGTCATGGACGCCTCCGGCTCCATGAATTGGCTTTACTCCGACGGAGTCGTGGCCGACGTGGTGGAGCGCATGGCGGCCGTGTCCGCGCAATTGGAGGACGACGGCGTGATGCAGGCGTGGACATTCGCCGACGATCCGGCACGTCTGCCGGATCTGCGCGTGGGCGAACTCCCGGAATGGTTGCGGCTGCACGTCCGTCCGGGAGGCGACGAGCCCGAGCAGGAGCTGCTGCCGGGTCAGGTCGACATGGTGGCGGTCGGCTTCGGCAACGAAGAGCACAAGGTGATCGCCGAAGTGCCCTCGTACGTCCGGGAAAATCCGTCCGCGGCCCCCACGTTGGTGCTGTTCTTCTCAGACGGCGGCATCTACTGCGACAGCGAGATCAAGCGAGAACTCAAGGGCGCGTCCAAGGAACCGGCGTTCTGGCAGTTCGTGGGCCTCGGCAACGCGAACTACGGCATCCTGAAGCGCCTCGACACGATGCGTGGCCGCCACGTGGACAATGTCGGCTTCTTCGCCGTCGACGACATCAGTGAGGTTCCCGACCAGGACCTGTACGACCGGCTGCTCTCCGAGTTCCCGAAGTGGATCACCGCAGCGCGGCGCATGAACGTGCTCTGAGCACGTATCTCCTTGCCTCCGTTGTCAGCCGAGGGGCACCCCGCGACGCCGGCGTGTCACCGCGCGGCGGACACGCGGCGGTCGCCGCGCTTGTAGCCGTCCCAGTCCAGAGGTGCGTTGGCCTTGGGGATCTGCCCGTCCGGCACGGTCGCCAAGTGTCCGCTTGGGGCGGGCCACAACTGAACGCCTCATGCTCGGTGGCGGGCGTGGCCGGTGTCGGCCGTCGGCGTCGGCGTCGGCCGAGGTCTGCCCGGGGCACGCGCGCGACGGCGAGCCGGCCTCGGCGGGCCTCCGGCTCAGGATGTTCGGGTCGGTGGGGCCACGCCCTCGACTCCAAGCCGTGGCGTCGGCCCAGCTGAGCGTGTGACAGTCCCCGTTGGCAGAATGCCGGCGTGGCTGAACAATATGTGTCCGCTTTCGCGATCGATGACGCTGCGGTCTTCGGCTTGGTCGGGTCGGACGACGATGTCCCCGTACGCATGGCCCTGGCGAAGATCCGGGACCTGAGCACCGCAGACCGGTTGCTTCGTGCCACCGACCCCGGCGATGTCGAAACCGCGCTGCGCGAGATTGTGACCGGCTCTCTCGACCCCGGGCGCTCGGGCGGCTACGGGTGGCTTCTGGAACTCATCGGGCCGACCCTCGGATCGCCGCTGGGACACGTGGTCCTGCCGGGACGCGGCTGGGATCGGCTCGAAGGCGCATTCCGCAGCTGGGACCTGGCCGCGTCGGCCGACTTGTGGGCGCGCCCTTGGCCGTTCCCCTGGAGTCCCGCAGGCCCACACCCGGACCCGGACCCGTGGCCGTTCCCCATGTTCGCGTCCCCGGACGAGTTGGACCGGATCCACGACGAACTCGCGGCCTTCGACACGGACCGAATCCACACCGACGCCGACGACTTCCTCCCGGACGAGGACGACGCCGAGGAGGTCGAGTGGCTGCTCGCCGACAACCTCCCCGGGTGGGTGTCCGGCGCCCGCGCCCAGGGCCTGGGAATGCTCCTCATCCGCGACGGCGGCAGGTAGCCGCAGCCCGGTGGCGCGCCGCCGCCCATCCCCGCGCCGGACCGAGCACCCATAGGCCGGTCCGGTGCCGCGTACGACACCGGGTTGGACGATTGCGGCGCTTTCGGTGCGGGATGCCCCGGTTCCGGAGCGCATGCCGTCATCGCCATGTAGAGCCGCACCGGCCCGGGAACATCCGTGTTGTGACGGGCCGTTCGAACGACGGCCGCCGGCGGACCGACGGCTCCCTCGGCCGCTGTGGTGGACTCTTGATCGCGCTGGTCGATGACGGCGAGGAACAGGGCTTCCCGGGACTCGAGGTAGCGCAGCACGCCCGTGTCGGTCAGTGCGACGCGTTCGCCGATCTCCCGGAGCGAGGCGTTCCGGTCGCCTCGGTCGCGAACACCTCGGGAGCGGTCCGCCGGATCCGCGCACGGCGGGCCACGCCTTTGGGATACGGCCGCTGCGCTGTCCGACCGCCGGGGGCCGGTTTGCCACTGGTCACCCCACGAAGTATCCGGTCAGCGGATTTCGCCGGCCGCCGCACCGCGATCGGACGTCACCATCGTGACGATCACCGGCCGAGCCGTCGTCCGGCGAATGGTCTCATCGGCGGCCGCCCTGCCACCTTGTTCAGGAGCCGAAGCCGAGTCGGTCGAACAGGACGACGCCGTCGTTGTACGCCTGGACACCGGTAACGCGGGGGGCGAAGGCGACCGCGTTGGCGGCTTCCTGGTAGACCCAAAACGGCAGGTCCTTGTTCAGTTGGAGTTGGACGTGGGTGTACGCCTCGCGGCGGACACCGGGCGCGGTGGCCAGACGGGCCCGCGTCATGGCGTCGACGACCTCGGGATTGGAGTAGCCGCTCACGTTGGTCGGGCTGCCCGGGCGAAGGAAGTCGTACAGCACAGGCTCGGGGTCGTTCATCCACAACCCGGAGACGGCCATGTCGAAGTCTCCGGCAACGAGTCTGCGGATCAGGGTGGCGGTGTCCACCGGATCGATCTTCATGTGGACGTTGGGGTACTGCTGGATACGCCCCTGGACGTACAGCGCAGTCCGGTTGGCGCTTCCCGGCGCACCGGCGACCATGTGGGTGAAGGTGAAGGGCCGGGTTCCGCCGGCGGTGAGCTTGAGGAAGGCGGCCCGAGCCTGTTCGGGTTGGTTCTCGGCGGCGGACAGTTGGATGTTGGCGAGTTCGGTGGTCGCGTCGAACACGCCACGTGCGGGTGTCCCGGCGTTGTCGTAGAGCAGACGGTTCATCTCCTGAGAGTCGAGACTGTTGACCACCGCCCGGCGCGCGGCGGGGTCGTCGAACGGCGGTCTGCGGGTGTTGAAGACGATCATGAGACCGCCATTCAGGTTCAGTCGCACGAGTCCCAGGTGTTCGTCCTGGGCCGCCTTGCCCGAGAGGGGGTCGCTGATGGCTGCCAAGTCCAGTCTGTCGGCGGCGATGGCGTCGGCGACGTTGGTTGCCCGAGGCGTCACACGTACGTCGATCTCGTCGAGATAGGGGCGTCCCGGCTGCCAGTAGCGCGGGTTCTTGCGCAGGGTGAGGCTTTTGCCCGCGCTCCGCTCGGCCAACACGAAGGGGCCGGCCCCGACCGGGCGCGTGCGCAACGAACTCGGATCTCCCAGCGTGCGTGGGGACGCGACGTAGGCAAGGCTGTTCGCGACCGTCTGATCGAAGTTGGCATTGGGTGAGGGAAGTTCCACGGTCAGAAGCAGTGGCGACTTGACGGTGAGCTTGAGGTTCGTCGCGCCGACCGTGTATCCGGAACCGCTGGAAGGGTCCGCGTGTATCTGCCAGTTCGCCTTCACCGCCGCGGCGTCGAACGGCGTGCCGTCGGAGAAGAGTACGCCCGGTCGCAACACCAGTGACCACACCCGCGCGGCGTTGTCGGGAGTGAACGACTGCGCGAGGTGCGGTTTCACCGTGCCGGTCACCGGATCCGTCCACAGGAGCGGGTCGTAGATCGCCGAGAGCAGGTTTCCGTAGGCGACGGCATAGTTCGAGGCGGAGAAGGGATCGAGCGATACCGGGTCGTCGAGGACCGCCAGCCGCAGGGTGCCTCCGGGTTTCGGTGTTCCGGCGGGATCCGCCGTGTGACGCCCGCTGGGGCCACAACCGGTCGACGCCAGGGTCAGCAGGACCGCGACGAGCACTGTCCTGGTCCGGCTGCGGCGAGGTCTCGGGCAACGCAAGGTGTGGTGCACTGTTTGCCTATCAAAAGTCGGTCTGGCGCGGCGGCGATGGGGCGCCTTGACGCGTTTGGTCTGATGCGCGCTGCGGGTCCGCGACCGGGCGTGGGCGAGAGCGCGCGAGCGAGCGGGAGCGGGAGCGCGGAGTCGAATGCGCCGCGCAAGGCGGCGACGGCCGGCGCTACTCGACGGACACGACGGCGCAGCCGTTGCGGTTGGCGATCTCCCGGCAGATGCCCGCGTGGGTCTCGATGCCGCAGATCGACCATCCGCCGCCGTGGGCGGACACCGGGACGGGAAGACTCCCCGCGGGCCGTGGGTGGCAGATCCGCACCGGGGTGTCCCCGTTCGGGCCCGGCAGCAGCCGGTCGGCGACCGCGTACACGTCGGGACGGGGTCGACGCGCCGCGGCCTCGACGACGCGTTCGCGAATCGTGGCCGCGGTCTGTGGCGTGACGAAGGGAAGCGGGGGGAATGCGGCCATGAGCGTGGCCGGTTCCGGGGTCGGGACGAATGGTTGCGGGCGGGCGTTCACCTTCACGGCCTCCAGGGGCGGGCGTCGGCCGGCGACCGGCGTCGAGGCGCGGTCGGGCATTCCCAATGAGTGCGGGGATCATACATTCACTGGACAAATCGTCCATTGACTGGCTTATTCGTCGCCTATGCGACCCGACGGTCGACGGGGCGGGCAAGCCCGTGGCGGGGCCGGTGGTGCGGCTTCCGCGGGGGCGGAGGGGGTGCGCGAAAACCTGCATCATCTGTCGGTCGCGGCACCCGGGTCCTCGGGGCGGTACACCCCGGAGACGCGGATCCGGCCGTTCGGCGCGAGGTCGTCCTTCGCGGCGATCGCGATGTCCTCGACAACGCTCTCAGGAGCCGTGCTCGTGGCCAGGCGGATCCCGAAGTGGCAGGAATACTACGGGTGTTCGGTCACGTCGTCGACCCTCGCGGTGGCGCCTCGGCGAGGGTCCCGCCGTCTCCGGGCCGCGTCCGCAGTTCGTTCTCGAAGGCCCACTGTCGGGGTGACCTCGCAGGCGTGGAGCGCGTTGTGCGTGGGGCCGCCCTCCCGGGGCTCGACGGGGGCGGTGAACCGGTGGCCGCCCCCGTCGGCCATGCGGCACCCGCGCAGTTCCGGGAAACACGAGTCGCGAGCGCGCGTTCGCCGGGGCGGTACACGAGTTCGACATGGGTGATGCGACGCGGGACGGGTGCGTCGTTCGGGGCCTGGGACATGGGGCTCCTCGCGAGAAGGCGCACTCCGAGCCGCGCGGCACGGGACGCCATCTGATTTAGCGTTGAGCATATATTAATAGAGGGTCGCGGGGGAATGATCCTGGCGCACGGCCGGTCCGGCCGGCGCCGCGCGCACGGGTGCGCTCGTCACCGGGCCGGGGCGGGCACACCGTCACTGCGGCGGCGGCCCTCGGCGGCGGGTCCGTGTGGTCGGGCGGCGTACGGCGGCCAGGGCGGGGTGGTCGGTCCCGAAGTGGTCGACGAACGCGGATCCCAGGGCGTCGGCCGAAACCTCCGCGACCGTCAGGGGCACGGCCACCTCCGCCACGCGCGGTCCGTGTTCGGCGGCGTCGGGGGCCGGCGCGTCGACGAGGTGGCCGAGAGCTCCGACTTCGACGAGCGCAAGCGCGGGGCCTGGATGTCCACCACGAGCTCATCGGACTGATCGCGGCGGGCGACGTCGACGGTGCGCACGAACTGGCCCGCCGGCACATCGAGTTCGCGCAGTCGCACCCGCTGCGGGAACGGCCGGGCGTCGCGGTGGAGTCGCTGCCGGGCGGCTGAACCGCCCGCCTCGAAACGTGTGTTCGGGGCCCGCCCCGGAGCGGCGGGCGCCCGGGTCGTCCTCACGAGCGGGCGGCCACGGCCTCCGCGCCCGATTCGGCCGGCGCCGTCGGCAGCACCGACGCGTCGACCACGCTCGGCCCCTCTACGCCGTGCAGGTCCGCGTCCACCACCGACGTCGCCGCGTCCGCGCCGATCGGGCACGTGCCGACGCCGTGGAGGAAGGCGTAGTGGCCATTCGCGATCACCCGGTCGAGCGCGCCGTCGCCGTCATGAACCGCGGTCGCGCCGCCGACGGCCAGAGCGAGGGGTGGTACGGCCTTCCTCGCGGGCCGTTCGCAGCCGGTGTTGCAGGGTCCGCGGCGATGTTCGGGCGGCGGCCACCGCGAGCCGCAGGTGTCCGAGCGTCAACGCGACCCGGCCCTCCAACTCCAGGCGACGGTGCCCCACTTGCTCCTGCACCGCGGCCGCCGGCACCACACCGAGCGCCCGTCCACCCGTGATCCTCGGGCGTCCCGGTCACCATCGCTCCCCCGTTCCGTCCCGGCCGGGCCCGGAGGCGCCAGGCGACCCGGCCATCGAAACACCGGCCTCCCCAAGGAAGCCGGAAACCGCGCCACCGTGACACCGAAAACGGCAATCCGACGACACGGGACGGACGTTCCGGCAAAAGCCGGACAGCAGGCAGCGCGGAGGGAGTCGCAGAACACCGACCCGCGGAACGTCGCTCACCAACGCGAACCGGACCTGGGCCAAGCTCCGCCGATGCTCTGGGCACATGGCGAGGCTCCGCTCGAAAATGAAGGCGGTGCGCTTGGCGGCCGAGCACGCCGCAGCACATGCAAGCCACCGCCAACCCCGCACCATCTACCGCGATGCCCACAACCCGGCGGGCTGACCTGGGCCGGGCACAGGTTACTCGACGCGCTGAAGCAAAAGTCGCATGGATTCGATGTATGCCCCCATCCCGGGGTAGGGATCCAGAACCGCCGAGAGTCGCGCAAAGACCCGTCGGAGGACTGTCGGATCCGGCGGAAGAGGCATCTCCTGTAGCTGCTCCACCGCATGCAGAGCGTAGCTTCGGTCGGCTTCGTCGAAGTCGTGTTCATGGTTCGTCAGTGCGGAGGCGAGGGCGCGAGTGAACACTGTAATTGATTCGGTCAGCTCATCGGTGTGACCGGAAACGATATTGGCGCCGGAGTCACGGCCAACGGTGTTGTTCGTTGCCCCGATCAGGCCGCCGAAATATCTGTGGGTGAAGGAGCCTTCGTCTTTACTCATGAGATCCCATCGTGGACCGGGTCGTCTTGGGCCGCGGGTGCCTTGTCATCGAAAGCCGTTCTTGGAACCGGTCGCGGCACTTCGGCACGTGCATCCGTCACTGCTTCGCGCAGCCGGGGAATCTGCCCGAACTGCTGCAACATGGCAGGGGCTGCAGCCCCGACGGTCAGCGCCCCGAGAGCGCCCGTTGCCTGGCCTGTGGCCCCGTACAGGGTTGCGCCCGCCGCGCCGAGCATCAGTCGGGTGACAGCGATGGCGATCACGGGCCGTACATCAATGAAATTCATGAAGCTCGGCGGATCGCGGCGCTTCTTTTTTAATGCCGCCTGCCGCGCGGTCTGCCACTCGCCGAGACGATTGAAGAAGGCAACGAGTTCAATCACGGCACCGCCGGCGGCGCCAAGGAGGATGTACCCGAAGATCGTCACTGAGTCTGACCTCGCAACACCGTGATGGACGGCCTACACCTTGCGTCTTCGCCCTTGCCTCGAGTATGAGCGCTGCGAGCAGCCACCGCCCCATACTTGCCCGTACCAACAATATATTTGGAGCGGCGAGTCCAATGCTGCGGAATCCAAGCGAAAGAATCAACAGCCCGATTGAACGCTAACGGACAACCTGCAGCTGCTTTCGATCCTGGTGGGTTGGACGCGCCCATGGGGAACTCAACTCGTGGCTCCGTTGTCGAGGCCGTGGGCGGGGGGCAGGAGGCCGCGTGCCCCGGTCGGCCAGGACGCCGGCAGCGGGTTCGCCCAAGGGTGGGATGGGGTGGCGCCGAGGGGGACGTCGAAGGCTCGGGCAAGGTATCGGTCGTTGACGGGTGTGGCACGGGTGCTCGGGGTCGAGCGCAGGGCGACCTCGGGGATGGTGAAGCAGCCGGGTGCGCTCTTGAAGCGGCTGGTGCGGTGACCGGAGCCGCAACGGTCGCGGGGCAGGGGCGGGCACGTATACACGCTGGATATCGCCACCGGCGCAAGCCGACGGATGGCCGGCAACCACAACAGCCCGACCGCGGCGGACAGCCCCGGCTCCATACGCGGATCGCAGAAGAGGACGGTCCGGTCGTCGCCTCACCGTCCGTCGCGGACCACCGCCAATCCGCCGACCCGGGTCGTGATGCCCGCCGGCCCGCGTCGGGCCGAAGCGAGCACGCCGGCCGGTCGACCGAGGGTGTCACCCTGCTCCACCTCGATCGCGACCGTCCGCGCCCCTGTCGTGTCGAGCAGGTGGGCGGCCAGGCAGCCGGTGCTGTTGGCGTTGGCGACGTCCTCGTCGACACCGATCGCCGGCGCGAACATCCGCGCCGCACCCGGCCGGTCGCCCACCGGAGGTACGTACACGAAACAGCCGAGGAGCCCGTACCGCCGGCACGCCGCCGTCAGCCTGCCGAAGTGTGGGCGGACTCGGAGCAGCGCCGACCGGTCGTGGACCGGTACCAGCATGCGTGGCGCACCGGGCGCGGCGATCCGTGGCACGTCGGTCGGATGGGAATCGTCCGCGGTGAGCCCGAGCGCGGCGACGATCGCGGCGCGCTCGTCCGGTACCGGGTGACGCAGCGCGACGAGGCCCTGGTCGAACCACACCTCGATGCCGGCGGGGCGGCGGATCGCGACGGTGTCGAACGTGCGCCCGCCGGTGTGTTGGCGGTCGTTCGACTCGTCCAGCGCGGTGCGGGTCAACCGGACGGCCTGCGCGGCAACGGTGCCGTGGCCGCAGCCGGACAGTTCGGCGGTGGCGGTGAAGAACCGGACCGGCCGGCCACCGTCCGGCGTCCGCCCCGAGCCCAGGAACGCCGCGTGCGAGGTGCCGGCCGCAGCGGCGACCGCGCGCCGGTCCGCGTCCGTCGCCGCCGGGTCGTCGTCGGTGACAGCCGTGGGGCTGCCGCCCCGGCCGTCGCGCCGCACGCACGCGTCAACCACCGTGACATCCGGCCAGAACATCGACCCACCTTTGATACTCAACGAATCGGCAACCACGAACGGCGTTCCGCCGATGGCCGGCCCCGGCCGCAACGGCCGACCGAAGGCATCCCGGAGCGTACCGTCCTGCCTCGGCCGGTGCAGTCCCGCACCGGATGGTGGATGACGACCGCACCGCCGGTGACGTGGTCGGCGACATCGGCAGCCACCCGCCGGCCCTGCGGCGACACCCGCGCCGCGGCCATGGCGGCGGCGTCGGCGAAGTCACCTTCGAAGACCGCGAAATACGGCGCTTCTCCCTTGGCCGCCGCCACGTCGAAGCAGTAGCGCCACGCAAGCAGCCCGGGCATATTCATGACCAGTAAAAAATGGTTGGTCACGTAGTGGTCGCGGAAGTGGTCAGGGTCGGCAGGCGTGGAATACAGGACCACCAACTCATGCACGACGACCTCCGTCCGGAGACGAGACCATAGCATCCGGGAACCCCCGCCCTCACTGGCGCAAACCCGAGGACCGCTCAGCCTGTTGCCGGTCTCCGCCGTACCTTGGCCGCGCCCCCATCACCCGCTTCGGTCTCGCCCTCCCCCGCCCGCCCGACCCGGGCCCGGGGTAGGAGCCGTCCGCAGAACCGGTGTTGGCGTCCGATCCTCCTCGGGCACGGCCGGCGGTCGACGTGCGCGCGTATCCGGCCTGGAAACACCGAACGCCCACACGGATGGCGCCGATCCGGTATCGATCGAGGAGACCGCCACCACGAGTGCCCGACCACCTTCGGGAAACGCCGACCGTTGAGCTACGGACACCACGATCTGACCGTGACGTACGAGCCCGCCAAAGACTCAGCCCACTTCGTCCTCTACACCGAGCCCGCAAGCAGCATCGTGGCCCCCTCAACACCGAGGTTCACATCGGGAGCCACACCCGCTACATCCTGAAGTAGGCGTGCCGGCTGGCGCGTCGTGGTCCGAACCCCCTGCACACCACGCTCCTGGACCCCTACTACCGGATCCTGTACAACGCGGAGTTCGGTCTCCCCGTGGTGGCCCGGCATCACCGCACCGACGACGCGAGCGCCCATCACCGCACCTACCGGACGTAGCGAACGCATCGGCGCGACGTTCGTCCACGCGGGCATCGACGTGGCCGCCGCGCCGTTGTTCGTCGGTGCGCGCCGGGCGCAACTCGCCGGATGGGCCTGCCTCATCGAGTGCGGGGCGTTCCCCGCACGGCTCGGGAGACGCAAGCTCTGCACAAAGTGGATCACCGCGGAAGCCGCCCTCGACCCGAACGCACACCGGCCCGGGACACCCCCCCTCGCCGCCAACCACTGCGAAATCACCGTCGAGAAGGCGGAATTCGGGGTTGCCGTCGGCACGGAGCCCGGCCGACGGAGCGGTCAGCGGATGGGCGTGGCGAGCTCGTACACGATGTCGAGGTAGGTAGAGGCGACCGGACTCAGGCCGGTGCGCGGCCACAGGAAGCCGTAGTCGATCGGCGGGGCGTCGTGCAGCGGGACGAAGGCCAGGCCCGGGCGGGAGTGGAAGTCCTGGGCGCGCAGTGCCACCGTGCTGACGCCGACGCCCATGCTGACGTGGACGAGTACCTCGGGCCAGAACCGGGTGGCCGGCCCCTGCGGGATCGGCCGGCCGGACGGGGTTGTTCGGGGGAAGTAGTAGTCCATCCAGTATTCGGGGATGTGCTCCGAGGCGATCGTGACCAGCGTCGTGTCGACGAGGTCTTCCATCGAGACGGAGTCCTTGCCTGCGAAGGGGTGGCCGGCGGGCACCAGCAGTCCGCGCGGCTCGGCGAACATCAGCGGCCCCTGCACGATGTCGGGCTCGGCTATGGGGAACTCGGTGAGCTGCAGGTCCACTTCGCCGGCCCGCATGCGACCGAGCGGGTCGAGGAGTTGGATCTCCTGGATCTCCACCACGCTGTCCGGATGGCGCACGCGGAACAGGTCGGCGGCCCTGACGAGCAGGTTGCCGCACCAAGCCCCGGAGAAGCCGACGCGCACCACGCCCTTGACGCGCACACCGCGGGTCGTGGTGATCGCCTGGGCGAGCCCGGCGGTGATCTGGTCGTACGCGGGGCGCAGGTCGTCGCGCAGCTGCTCGCCGAGCGGGGTCAGCGTCACCTTGCGGCTGTTGCGTACGAACAGCGGTCCGCCGACGCGGCGTTCGAGCTTGCGGATGGTCTGGCTGATCCTGCCGGTCGTGACGTGCAGGCGTTCTGCGGTGCGTCCGAAGTGCAGTTCCTCGGCAAGCGTGAGAAACGCTTCGAGCTCCAGTCTCTCCAGCATGCCCACCCCTTGATCGTTTAGCCGCGCTCAACCCAGCGTGGCGTGGTCGTGCCTTGTTGTACCGCGTGCGGATCTTGCACGCTGAAGGGGCCGCGTCCGACGGACACCCAGGACCTCGGAGCGGCTCCCCCATTGCTGTGAAACGGAGACTTCCGCATGAGCAAGATCGTTGCGGTCATGTACATCACGATGGACGGCGTGGTCGAGGACCCCGCCTGGACCGGCCCCTTCTGGAACGACGAGCACGCCAAGTACCAGAACGGCCAACTGCGCGCCAGCCGCGCCCTGTTGCTGGGGCGCGCGACGTACGAGAGCTTCGCCGAGGCGTGGTCACCGCGCGACGAGTCCGACGAGTTCACCGCGCGGATGAACCACATCCCCAAGTACGTCGCCACCACCACCCTCCAGAGCGCTACCTGGAACGCGGCCATCATCGACGGCGACGTCCTCGAACAGGTCGCCAAGCTCAAGGCCGAGCCCGGTGCCGACCTGCTGGTCTACGGCAGCGTCACGCTTGTCAACACACTGATCGAGCACGACATGGTCGACGAACTCAAGTTGTTCCTCCACCCGGTGACCGTCGGCAACGGCAAGCGCCTGTTCACCGACGGCCTCACCCCGAAGTCCTGGACGCTCGCGGGCACCCAGTCCTTCAGCTCGGGCGCGATCGTCCTCGACTACCGTCCGGCACCGGCGGCCTGACACACCACCCCGCGCTGCGCACGACGACTGGCCCCGGCACCGGGGAACTCGCCACGAACTCCCCGGTGCCGGACACGGTCGCGCGAATCCCGTCGGAAAACACCACTCCGCTGACGACCGCCGCAGCACCCCACCGGCTCGCGCCCGTCCCGTCTCACGGAACTCCCACCAGAACCCGCCCCCGTCAAGGAGCGCTGCAACCATGCGCAAGATCGTCAACTCCACGTACATCTCCCTCGACGGCGACATCGAAAAGCTCGACCAGTGGTCCTTCGACTACTGGAGCGATGACCTGGAGCGATACGCGCACAGCCTGCTTTTCGCCGCCGACACGCTGCTCATGGGCCGCGAAACCTATGCGAACTTCGCACCCGCCTGGTCGGCACGGGCGGGCGCCGACGCGTTCGCCGACCGCATGAACAGCATCGACAAGTACGTCGTCTCCTCCACCCTGGCCGGCGGCGACTGGGGTCGCACCACCGTCATCCCCCGGGACAAGGCCGTCGCCGAGATCGCCGAACTCAAGGCGCAGCCAGGCGGCGACATCCTGATGTACGGATTCGGGCCGGTCGCCAAGACCCTGCTCGCGCACGGCCTGCTGGACGAGGTGCACTTCTGGGTTCACCCGGTGATCGCCGGCGGCGGAACCCTCGCCGCCGACGGATTCCGGCATCGGCTCAAGCACACCCGCACCGAAGCCCTCGACACCGGTGTCATGGTCCTCGTGTACACGCCCGCAGCCGAGGCCGCGTCGTCGTAGCCGCGACACGGTCCCACGTGACGGGCGCGCCGCCGACGGATCGACTGCGCGCCCGTCACGCACCCGGGCCCGGCTCAGCCCTGTGCCGCGTTCCTGGACGGGCCGCCGCCAGACACGCGCCCCGACGGCGCGAGCGTACCGCCGTCCGCTCGCGCTGCGGGCAGGCCGGGAGCGGTGTCGCTGACGTGGACGTTCGGACATCGGCTGTCCCAGCCCAGGACGAGTCGGGCGTCGCTGTGTGCGCGCACATGGGCGTTGGTGACCGGTTCCGAGACGGTCGGCAGGACGTCGTCCATCCTCTCCGGCGCGTCCCGCGTCCACACCAGACACGCCAGGTGCTGCCGCGTCCAACCCTGCCCCGCCACACCACCAGCGATGGTCGAGGACCGAGCCCATCCCACCGCGCGCATATCCGCCATGCCGCCTTCTCCCCGTTCACCCCCCGAGCAACCGCCCCGCTACGGCTCCCGGCCCGTCTCCCCGAGAGGGGTCGTGTCGTCCGGGGGGCTCAGGTCGAGGTCGCCTCGAGCGGAGGGCGCAGGGCGCTGCGTCCGGCACGCCACGCGGTCAGGATGTGGTCGCCGAGGCGGCCCTCCAGGAACACGGTGGCGGCGATGCCGAAGACGATGTCGGCTGCCAGGTTCGGTTCGTCGGCAAGCAGGCCGGCGACCACCTCGCGACGCACGACCTGCTCGTGGACGGCGTCGGCTTCCACGTGCTCGTCGTAGAAGCGCTCGGCGGCGGGTCCGGCGCCGGTCCGGCGCATCGCCTGGGCCAGTCGGCGTGCGCCGGGGGGCGAAGTCACCTCCACACAGGCGAAGTGACCCACCAGCGCGCCGCGCAGCCCGCGATGCAACCCGAGCAGGGACATCAGGTTCACGGTCGGCAGCACCACGGCGGGCGCCGCGTCCAGGTAACGCCCGTACAGCGGGTCCAGGTCGAGATCGACCATGAGGTCCGCGAACAGTCGGGCGTGGATGTCCTCGGCGCGGCCGGCCCCGAACTCGTCGAACTCGATGGCCACCATGGCCGCTTTCGCCCGACCGCGCAGGCGAGGGATGACCCAGGCGTGCGGATCGGCCTCCTTGAGGTGATACAGCGAGCGCATCGCGGCGTATTCGCGCAACTGCCACAACTCTCCCCGGGTCCGGAGGAAGTGGCTGACGCTGGTGCCGTCGTCCCCCGCCGGCTCGATCAGGAGCGTGGCCAGCGCGTCGTCCACGCTCCGGCCGTCGTGGGCGTGCGCACGCAGGGCGCTGTGGAAGCGTTCCTCGAGGGCGGCACGCAGGCCCAGGAGACTCGGGTCCCACTCGCGGTCGTCGGCCACCCGGGCGAAGCCCCGATAGTGCAACTCGTACAGCGTGTACAGGGCCAGGTGCAGATCCTCGCCGAAGGGATCGGCCCGGGCGACCTCGCGAATCCCCGGGAGTGCCCCTTCCCCGGTCCGCAATGCCGTGATCACGCCCGCGGAGAGGTCGCCGCGCGGTCGCGGCAATGCCGGGGCGGCCTGGGAGGCGGGGGTCGACACGGTCACGCGCGGCCTCCTTCGTCGATCGTCGACGTCTCCGGTTCGGCCGGTGACGGTTCGGCGCCCGCCGTCGCGGTGCGCGCGCGGTGGCTGGTGTCGCACCACGGGTAGGTGCGGCTGCGCCGGCATGTGCAGACGGCGACGACGAAGCGTCGTGATGTGACGACCTCGCCGTTCGGGAGGACCACCTCCACGGGGCCTTCGATCAGGAGAGGACCGTCGCGCTCGGCGGTGATCCGGCGGGGGCGATCAGCGTTTCTCGGCACGGACGACCACCAGTTCCTCGTGATTGTCGTGGAGGCCCACCAGGCCGGTGCGGCGCAGCCAGTCCAGCCGCTCGCGCAGGACCGGACCGAACGGGATGGTCGTGCGGTCGACGATCGCGGCACGCATGCCGGACCGCTCCAACGCACCCAGGGTGGCCTCGGTGTCGCACAGCCCGGAGTGCACCATCAACAGGACACCGGCGGGCCGCAGTACGTCGGGGATCGCCGCGCAGATTCGGTCCACCACCGCCCGGCCGCCGAGTCCGGCATCCCACGCGCGGGCGGCGCCGAACTGCGCGACACCGGGCCGGGGCGCGGGCACGTACGGCGGATTGCACACGACGACGTCGAAGCAGTGACCGGCCACGGCCGACAGCAGGTCGCCGCGACGCACGGTGATCCGCCGGCGGGCGAACAGCGCGTTCGCGCGGGTGGTCAGCACGGCGCGCCTGGTGCTGTCGACGGCGGTCACTCGTGCTCCGAGTCGGGCCGCGTACACGGCCAGGGCTCCACTGCCGGTGCACATGTCCAGAACCCGGCTGCCTTCGCGGACGCCTTCACGGCGCATCGCCTCGGCCAGAAGAAAACTGTCGGACTGGGGGACGTAGACGCCCGGGGCGGTGAGTATCCGGCCCAAGGGGGAGACTGTGACACCGATTGCTGACACGGGAACCTCCGGCAATGCGATGGCACGGCGGATCACCGAATCCATCAGGACGAGCGTCGATGGCGGTGCCGTGACACCGGGCCCGACGCCGGACACCGGCTGCCTCCGGGGAGTCTCGGGCACGGTCGTCGTTTACCGTCGGCGTCGTTCGAACACCGGCCTTCGGCGTTCGGGGCACGCAAAGATCGCTTGCCCGGCCCTGTCGGGTTCATGCGCACCACGTGGGCGGATGTGGCCCCAGGGGCGTGCGTAGCGGCTGTGCCGCGGGCGGCGTCGTGGGTTTCGCCCGGGCACGGCACGGGTGGGTCGGAGGCCGGCTTGCCGGGGTGCGCCGACGAGGACCCGGTGGGGCCCGGGTC
>NZ_JBHZAV010000187.1:0-18128 GCF_042754445.1 Embleya sp. NPDC059213 | reverse complement strand
AAAAAGTGGCCCCTCGCTCGTGACTTCGTGTCCCTTCGCTTCGCTACGGGCCACGAAGTCTTTGTTTTGCGGCTCCGCCGCTCTCCGCGCTGCGCGCGTCGATCGCGCGGCTTGCCTGTCTCGGGGGCGCTGACGCGCCGGGGGGCGGGCTTGGTGGGAGGCCGGGGTCGGGGGTGTTGTCGGGGTGGGGCCTCGTTCGTGGGGCTTCCGCTTGCCGTTGCACCGCTACTGGGGGTAGTGGCGCACGGTGGGCGCGGTGGCCGACTGTGTTGCTTGTGTTTGCGTCGCCCGTCGATTGCCTCATGGAGTTCGGGCTGTTGGGGCGAGGGCGTGTCGTCTCACAGTGTGAGATGTCTTGCGTGGCGTCGTGGGTGCTTGTGTCGTGTCTTGGGCGGTGGTTCGTTGTGGGGCCGCGTTGTCGAATTGCCGCGCCGTGCCTGCTACGTGCGGTGGAGCCCTTTGTGGCCCGTGGATCCCGTGTCGTGGGGGGTGCTCCCGTGCGCGTCGTGCGGGGACGCGCCGGGGGTGGTTGGTCTCAGATAGTAGGAACTCCGAGTAAATTGCAGACAGCGATGTCATGCGTCGCCTAACGTGAAAGAAGACGGTCCCTTCCGTACCCGGAAATCCCCGTACGGCAGGAAATTTCAGCACGCCCACAAGGCCCCTGCACGTGTCCGTCGCACGCTGTGTAGACCCCCGCCTTGTGAAGGAAGTGCAACCATGGACGAAACCGCGCGCCGTAACGCCGCTCGTGCCCTTCAGCGTGCCCTCGATCGGCGTGACAACGGGGGCAGCCCGGCCGACGAGGAGCGCTGACGGGCTCCGATTCGCACCACTGCGTCCCATCATCCGGACTGGATATGTCAGTCCCTGGGACGGAAGGTAAGGTCCAGCGCATGTCTCGCAGCATTCGTCTCGCAGTGGTTCCCGGTGACGGCATCGGCCAGGAAGTGGTCGCGGAGGGTCTGAAGGTCCTCGGCGCCGTGCTTCCTCCCGATGTCAAGATCGAGACCACCGAGTACGACCTCGGTGCCCGCCTGTACCACCGCACCGGAGAGACGCTGCCCGACAGCGTGCTCGACGAGCTGCGCGGTCAGGACGCGATCCTGCTCGGCGCCATCGGCGACCCGAGTGTGCCCTCGGGGGTGCTGGAGCGCGGCCTGCTGCTCAAGCTCCGCTTCGCGTTCGATCACCACGTCAACCTGCGTCCGGCCAAGCTCGCGCCGGGCGTGGTCTCGCCGCTGGGCGCGGACGCGCAGATCGACTTCGTGGTGGTCCGCGAGGGCACCGAAGGCCCGTACACCGGCAACGGCGGCACGCTGCGCACCGGCACCGAGCACGAGGTGGCCACCGAGGTCAGCGTCAACACCGCGTTCGGCATCGAGCGGGTCGTGCGGGACGCGTTCGCCCGCGCCCAGGCCCGGCCGCGCAAGAAGCTGACCCTGGTGCACAAGAACAACGTGCTGGTGTACGCGGGTCACCTGTGGACCCGGGTGTTCGACGCGGTCGCGGCCGAGTTCCCCGACGTCACCACCGACTACCTGCACGTCGACGCGGCGACCATCTTCATGGTCACCCAGCCCGAGCGCTTCGACGTGATCGTCACCGACAACCTGTTCGGCGACATCATCACCGACCTCGCCGCCGCCATCGCGGGCGGCATCGGCCTCGCGGCCAGCGGCAACATCAACCCGTCCCGCGAGTTCCCGTCCATGTTCGAGCCGGTGCACGGCTCGGCGCCGGACATCGCCGGCCAGGGCAAGGCCGACCCCACCGCCACCGTGCTCTCGGTCGCGATGCTCCTGGAGCACCTGGGCCTGACCGCGGAGGCCCGTCGGGTCGAGGCGGCGGTCTACGCCGACCTCGCCGAGCGCGGCACCCTCGGCACACGCGGGACGTCGCAGATCGGCGACGCCCTCGCGGCCCGAGTAGCCGGCTGATTCGCCGGCACCATCACGTTCGTCGACCGGGACCGTCGACGCGTGCCCCCTGCCCGACCGGCGAATCGGTCGTCGGGCAGGACGGGGGCCGCGCCTGTCGGGATCCCGGTCGACTGCGTTAACGTCTCACCGGGTGGAACGCGAGTGCGGTTCCCGGGAACACTTCCAGTACGTCTACGTGCCGGAAGCCGGGTTCCAACAGCACCCAGCTCCGCCATACTCCACGGTGAAGGACGAGAACAGCCATGACGACTGCCGCCCCGCAGGAGCCCTCCCTCCAGGCTTCCCTGACGATCGACCTCAAGCCCACCGCACATCCGCTGAGCGACGCCGAGCGCGCCACACGCCTGGAGAGCCCCGGCTTCGGCCGCGTGTTCACCGAGCACATGGTCGGCATCAAGTGGAGTGCGGGGCGCGGCTGGTACGACGCGCAGCTCACCCCGTACGCATCCCTCGACATCGACCCCGCGAACATGACGCTGCACTACGCGCAGTCGATCTTCGAGGGTCTCAAGGCGTACCGCCGCCCCGACGGCAGCGTGGCCACTTTCCGGCCGTACGCGAACGCCGCGCGCTTCCAGAACTCCGCCCGCCGGCTCGCCATGCCCGAGCTGCCGCAGGACCTGTTCGTGGCCGCGGTGGACGCGCTGATCCGCCAGGACGCCGCGTGGGTGCCCAGCGCGCCCGAGGAGAGCCTGTACATCCGGCCGTTCATGTTCGCCACCGAGGTCGGCCTCGGCGTGCGGCCCGCGAACGAATTCCTGTTCCTGGTGATCGCGTCGCCGGCCGGCCCCTACTTCGCGGGCGGCGTGCGGCCGGTCTCGGTGTGGTTGTCCCAGGAGTACGTGCGCGCGGTGCCCGGCGGCACCGGCGAGGCCAAGTGCGCCGGCAACTACGCGGCATCGCTGGTCGCCCAGGCCCAGGCCATCGAGCAGGGCTGCGACCAGGTGGTCTGGCTGGACGCGATCGAGCGTCGCTGGATCGAGGAGATGGGTGGCATGAACCTGTACTTCGTGTACGGGGAGGGCAAGGACGCGCGGATCGTCACGCCGCGCCTGACCGGCTCGCTGCTGCCCGGCATCACCCGCGACTCGCTGCTCCAGCTCGCGGCGGACCGCGGCTACGCCACCGAGGAGGCGCTGATCTCGGTCGACGACTGGCGCGAGGGCAACGCGAACGGCACCCTCACCGAGGTCTTCGCGTGCGGCACCGCCGCGGTGATCACCCCCGTCGGCTCGGTCAAGTCCAGCAGCGCGAACTGGACCGTCGGCTCCGGCGAGGCCGGCCCGATCACGATGGAGCTGCGCAAGGCGTTGGTCGACATCCAGACCGGCCGCGCCGCGGACGCGCACGGCTGGACGCACACGATCTGAGCCGGGTCTCGCGCGGGGCGGCCGTGCCCACGGCCCAGCCGCCCCGCCGACGACCATCGCCCACATAGTGAGACCCCGGGCCCGACCCACAGGCACCTGTGCCAGACTCCGGAGCATGCAGCAGTGGCTCATTATTAGCCGCAGCGTGCCGGTAACGGGTTGATCCCCCCACCAGGGGTGCACCATCGCCCACCGCCCGCACGCAGACCTCTCGCGACCGCGAGGGGTCTTTTTGTTTGCCGCCCCACCCCGGCGGTGAGCGTGCGCGTGGGCCCGTCATGTCTTGATCGAAGGGAGAACCGAGGCCAATGCACCCCACGACCACCGACCCGAGCGCCTTCCACGTCTTCGACACCACCCTCCGGGACGGTTCACAGCGCGAGGGCATCAACCTGACGGTGTCCGACAAGCTCACCGTGGCCCGCCACCTGGACGACTTCGGCGTCGGCTTCATCGAGGGCGGCTGGCCCGGCGCGGTACCGCGCGATACCGAGTTCTTCCGCCGGGCCAAGGAGGAACTGCAACTGGGACACGCCGTCCTGGTCGCGTTCGGCTCGACCCGCAAGGCGGGCACCACGGCCGCCGCGGATCCCCAGGTCCAGGCGCTGCTCGACGCCGAGGCGCCGGTCGTGTGCCTGGTGGCCAAGTCGCACGACAAGCACGTCTCGCTCGCGCTGCGCACCACGCTGGACGAGAACCTGGAGATGGTCCGGGACACCGTCGCCCACCTGCGGGCGCAGGGCCGTCGGGTGTTCGTCGACTGCGAGCACTTCTTCGACGGCTACCGGGCCAACCCCGAGTACGCGCTGAGCGTGGTCGCCGCCGCGCACGACGCGGGTGCCGAGGTGGTCGTGTTGTGCGACACCAACGGCGGGATGTTGCCCAGCGGCGTCCGCGAGATCGTCGCCGCCGTGCACGCCGGCACCGGGGCCCGGCTGGGCATCCACGCGCAGGACGACACCGGCTGCGCGGTGGCCAACACCATCGCGGCCGTCGAGGGCGGCGCCACGCACGTCCAGTGCACCGCCAACGGCTACGGCGAACGGGTGGGCAACGCGAACCTGTTCCAGGTGGTGGGCAACCTCGAACTCAAGAAGGACATGCGCGTGTTGCCCGAGGGCAAACTGCGCGAGATGACCCGGATCTCGCATGCGATCGCCGAGGTGGTCAACCTGGCCCCCTCCACCCACCTGCCCTACGTGGGGGTGTCCGCGTTCGCGCACAAGGCCGGACTGCACGCGTCCGCGATCAAGGTCGACCCCGACCTGTACCAGCACATCGATCCGGCGCTGGTCGGCAACGACATGCGGATGCTGATCTCGGACATGGCCGGGCGTGCCTCGATCGAGCTCAAGGGCAAGGAACTGGGCTACGACCTCTCCGACGACAAGGACCTGGTCGGCCGGGTGGTCAACCAGGTCAAGGTGCGCGAGGCCGCCGGTTACACGTACGAGGCCGCGGACGCGTCCTTCGAACTGCTGCTGCGGGACGAGAGCCTGGGCCGGGCACGGTTCTTCACGCTGGAGTCGTGGCGCGCGATCAGCGAACAGCGCGGCGACGGCGTGCCGGTCAACGAGGCCACCGTGAAGCTCTTCGCCAAGGGCGAGCGGATCGTGGCGACCGGCGAGGGCAACGGCCCGGTCAACGCGCTCGACCGCGCGCTGCGGCTGGCCCTGGAACGCATCTACCCGCAACTCGCGGCGTTCGAGCTGCTGGACTACAAGGTGCGGCTGCTGGAGGGCCGACACGGGACGGACGCGATCACGCGGGTGCTGGTGGAGACCACCGACGGCAAGCAGGAGTGGAGCACCGTCGGGGTCGCGGAGAACGTGATCGCGGCGTCGTGGCAGGCCCTGGAGGACGCGTACACCTACGGTCTGCTCAAGGCGGGCCTGACCCCCGGTGCCCCGGACACCGAGGGATCGGACCACGCGTAGCTCGTAAGTGATGAACCGTCAGGGGCGGCCGGGGCGGAACGATCGCCACCCGTCGCCCCACGGTTCGTCCCAGCCCGCCGGCAGCGGCGACAGGGACCCCGGCGGGGGCGACGGCAGCGCGGGTGGAGCGGGCGTCGCGGCCCGCGGTTGCAGCGGCGCGGGGGGAGCGGGCGCCGGGGCGGGCGGACGCACGGGTGCGGAGGCCAGCGGACTGGCCGCGGTCATCGGGTTGGGCGGCAGCAGCGGTTCGCTCTCTTCGAGACGTGCCAACTCGCGTCCGACGGCGAAACGTTCGAGCCGCCCTCGGACCTCTTCCGGTTCCCGCGACACGGATAGTTCCCGGTCGAGGTCGAACTCCTCGGCCGCCGCGCCCGGCAGCAGGTTGGCCTGCGGGGGCCTTCGCGGCAGCCCCGACTCGGTCGTGCCGTCGACCATCGGAAGGCGGGCCGCTTGCGCCGCGCGCCTGCTGTTGTCGTCCACCGAACCCCACCTCGGTTCGTTGTTGGGCCTGCGCCTCAAAACGTTCTGATATCAATTGGGCAACAGATGGCTATGGAATGACCTTAGCAATGTGCGGCTCGAGGCGGGCACTCGGCCGGGCATGTCGCCGAGTCCTGTCACACGTTTGTCGAATTTCTCGAACGCCCTTGGGAATCCCGCTACTCGGGCTTCGCGACCACAACACCTCAGGCGAACCCCGCAATGGGATTCGCCTGAGATGAAGTGGTGCGCAATACGAAAAAACAGGTGCGAACGGTTACCGAAGACCGGTGCGAGCGAGCCCGAAGGTCAGCGCAGGCGGGCCATCAGTGCGTGCTCGACCAGCGTGATCAGGGTCGACTTGGCCGATTCGCGGCGCCGTGCGTCACAGCTCACGATCGGGGTGTCGGGCCCTATCTGCAATGCCTCGCGGACATCCTCCGCGTGGTGGGTCTGCAATCCGTCGAAGCAGTTCAACGCGACGATGAACGGCAGCCCGCTGTTCTCGAAGTAGTCGATCGCGGGGAAGCAATCGGCGAGTCGGCGCGTGTCCACCAGAACCACGGCGCCGATCGCGCCGCGGACCAGGTCGTCCCACATGAACCAGAATCGGTGCTGACCCGGCGTACCGAAGAGGTACAGGATCAGATCCTCGTCCAGCGTGATGCGACCGAAGTCCATCGCGACCGTCGTCGTCTGCTTGTCCGGCGTCGCCGACAGGTCGTCGACACCGGCGCTGGCGGACGTCATGACCGCTTCGGTACGCAGCGGAGCGATCTCCGAGACGGCACCGACGAGCGTGGTCTTGCCCACGCCGAATCCGCCGGCGACGACGATTTTCGCCGACGTGGTGGAGGACCTGGCGGGAGCCGGGCCCGGGCTAGAGCTTGCGAAGTCCACTGAGCACCCTTTCGAGCAGCGTGACGTCCGGCTGCCCCTGGTCGTTCCCGGGCTGGTGAATGACCACCAGCCCGGCTTCGGCGAGGTCCGCGACGAGTACGCGGGCGACGCCGAGCGGGATGGTGAGCAGAGCCGAGATCTCGGCTACCGACTTGACCTCCCGACACAGCGCACAGATGCGCTGGTGCTCGGGCAACAGGCCGGGTGGGTTGGCCACCTGAGGTGTAGTGGTGACCAGGGCCTCCAGCGCGAGCTGATAGCGAGGCCGGGTGCGACCACCGGTCATGGCGTACGGGCGGACCAGGGTCTCGTGAAACTCCTGGTCCCCGTGATCGGACATATCCGGAGGTGTCATCGCGGCAGTGCACCTTGGAGTTCGGCGCGCAAGGCCGGCGTGAGCACGGCGCCCGCGCGATCGACGAGCAGGGCCATCTCGTAGCCGATCAGGCCGATGTCGCACTCCGGCGACGCCAGCACGGCCAACGAGGAGCCGTCCGAAATCGACATGATAAAGAGGAAACCCCGTTCCATTTCCACGACCGTCTGGGTCACGTGCCCGCCCTCGAAGATACGGGACGCACCCTGGGTCAGGCTGGTCAAACCCGATGCGACGGCGGCGAGCTGATCCGCCCGGTCGCGAGGGAAGCCCTCGGACAGGGCGAGCAGCAGGCCGTCCGCGGAGACCACGACCGTGTGCGACACCCCGGGGGTGTTGTCCACGAAGTTCGTGATCAGCCAGTTCAGGTTCTGCGCGGCCTGGCTCAACGACTTCTCAGTCATGCCTGCTCCTGGTTGTTCTCGTCACGAGGCCGAGGGGCGGATCCCCCGGACCCGGCGGTGCGACCCTGCTGGATGCCCCGGCGGAAGTTGGTCAGTCGCCCGCGAACCTCGTCGGGCGACCGGGACAGGCCCGGAGCGCCCGGCGTGGGCCGGCCCGACTGCTCCTGACGGGTGCCGGGTGCGGCAGGACCCGCACCCGGGTGGCCCGGGGCCTGAGCCCCGCCGGACTGCTCGACGCCGCCCGGCACCAGGTTGGCGCGGGGCACACGGCGAGGCAGGCCCGCTCCGGTGGTGCCACCCGAGGACGGCTCGCGAGCGGCCTCCGCCGCGCGCCAACCGTCGTCACCGGCCGAGTACCAGCCGGACTGCTGACCCTGGGGGCCGACGGCGGGTGCGACCGCGGGGGACTGCTCGACAATCTCGTCCGGTTCCGTCGGCGTCCCGAACATGTCGGTGGCGGGCTGTTGACGCCCTCCACCGAAGGCCGGGGCCTGCTCGACCGGTGCCGGTGCCTGCGGCGGGTTGGTCGCCATCGGCACCCGACGGTCCAGGTTGCCGAGCGGACTCGCCTCGGCCTCCTGCTCCGGCGCGGCCTGCTCCCCGCCTCGCGGCGTGGAACGGACCTGCGCGGCTCGCATCCGGCCGCCACGGTTGCCCTGGCGGTGGAACCAGTCGGATTCGAGCGTGTCGAAGATCGGCAGCCTACCGTCGTCGCCGGTGCTCGGCGGCGCACTCATGTCCAACTCGGACGGAGCGGGCAGTTGTTCGGCGCTTTCCGGCACACCCACCGGCGCGAAGGGCGAGCCCTCCGAGCGGCCGGGTCCCACCGGTGCGAACGGCGAGGCCGCCGGCCGCACATCGCCCTGCGGACCGCGTACCTGCTCGGCCCGGGTGTGCTCGTCCTGTTCCTGCCGCGGGGGCTCGGGGCGAGCCTGCGGGGCGAGACCGCGCAGTACCGGCAGCGAGTCCCCGGTCGAGGGCAGGTCGCCGTCGAGGGGAGTGCGACCGCGCTGCGGCAGTTCCTCCCGACGGGTCAGTTCCTCGCGGCGCGGCGTCTCGTAGCCGGTCGGCACCTCGGCCGGCGGCGCAACGGGCTCCAGCGACTGCGGTGCCACCGGGGTGAGCTCGTCGTATTCGGTACCCCACGGAGCGAGCGCACGCTCGTCCTGCCGGGGCGCGAGCTCCGCACCCGGGCGGCCGAACGGCTGCGCGGGCTGCTCGTAGCCGCCCCGGTCGATCTCGGTCCCGGGCTGCGGCTCGTCGGCGTACGGCGAACCGAACGGCGACGCGAACTGCGAGGTGTCACCCCCGCGTCCGGACTCCTCCAGGGGCTGCGGCGGGGCCGGGAACGAACCGGTGTCCTGCCCGTACCGCGGCTGCAACGACTCGGCCTCGTGGCCGTCGTCGCCGGTGCCGAACATCGGCGCCGAGGGCGCGGCGGGGAAGACTCCGGCGCGCGGGTCGTCCGCGTGCGTCCGGTGCTGCGGCGGCTGCGGCAGTACCGGCGCGAACGGGTTGTCCTCCCGACCCGGCGTGGCCGGCGGCGGCGAACTCGGCGCGCGGTGCGCACCCGTGCTGGTGACGCCCGGTTCGCTCGCGAACGGGTTCACCGTGCCCGGGTAGGGCGTGTCCGTCCCGACCGAGCCGTCCTGGAAGGACGGGGCCGCGAAGGACTGCGTGCTGCCGTACGAAGGCTCCTGCTGAACCGGAGGCTGCGCGGGCCGGCCGTCGGTGTTGCGGTTGTTGCGGGTGTCGGGAGCGTTGTTCGGCTGCGGGGCCTGGTTGACCGGCTGGGCCGGTGCCTCGGCGCCCCGCTGCGGCAGTTCGCGTCGCCGGTTGCGCTCCTCGGCCCGGCTGCCCACCCGGGGTCCGGGCAGGGCCTGGGCGACCGGCGCGGCGGCGGGCAGTTCCTCGGTCCAGCCGGAGACGGCCGCCGCGGTCTTGTCGCCGCCCTTGCTCCAGCCGTCGCCGCCACCGGGGCGGTCGCCCTGGATGAGCTCGATCGGGAGCATGACCAGCGCGGTGGTACCGCCACCCTCGCCCGGCCGGAGCTGGACGCGGATGCCGTGCCGGGTGGCCAGTCGGCCGACCACGAACAGACCCATGCGGCGCGAGATGGACACGTCCACCACCGGCGGGCGGGCCAGCCGCTGGTTGGCGTCGGCGAGGTCGTCGCCGGTGAGCCCGATGCCGTTGTCGTGGATCTCGATCAGCGCGCGGCCGTCGGGGAGGATGTGGCCGGTGACGCGCACCTTGGTGTGCGGGCTGGAGAAGGTGGTCGAGTTCTCCAGCAACTCGGCGAGCAGGTGCACGAGGTCGTTGACCGCGCGGCCGGCGATGTCGGTGGTGGGCAGTGCGCCCAACTCGACTCGCTCGTACTGCTCCACCTCGGAGGCCGCGGCGCGCAGCACGTCGACCAGCGGGACCGGTCGGGTCCAGCGGCGGCCGGGCTCTTCACCCGCGAGCACCAGGAGGTTCTCACCGTTGCGGCGCATACGCGTCGCGAGGTGGTCGAGCTTGAACAGGTTGGCGAGCTGGTCCGGGTCCGCCTCGCGGTTCTCCAGGTCGGAGATGAGCGCGAGCTGACGCTGGATCAGGCTCTGGCTGCGGCGCGAGAGGTTGACGAACATCGCGTTGACGTTGCCTCGGAGCAGGGCCTGCTCGGCGGCGAGTCGCACGGCCTCGGCGTGCACCGCGTCGAACGCGCGGGCCACCTGACCGATCTCGTCCCGGGACAACACGCCGATCGGCTCGATGGCCAGATCCACGTCGCCGGGATCGGACTCGGAGAGCCGGCGCACCGTCTCGGGCAGTCGCTCCTCGGCGACCTCCAGGGCGGAGCGGCGCAGCGTGTTCAGCGAGCGCACCAGCGACCGCGCCACGATCACACCGAGCAGGATGGTGATCAACAGCGCGCCGACGACGAGGATCGTGTTGATCAACGCGTCGGTACGGGCTTCGTCCCGCAGGTCCTTCGCGGTGGCGGTCAGCTTGAGCCCGAGTTGGGCCTCGACCTGACCGAGCGCGCTGATCTTGTCGGTGGACAGCGTCCACCACTCCTGCGTGGTGAAGTCGTTCGCGTTCTCCAGCCGGGCCAGGCCGTTCGGCTTGTTGTTGGAGGCCAGCGCGGCGTTGACCATGCTCTTGAAGAGCTGGAACCGCTCCTCGACCGCGGTGATCTTGTCCCGGCTGACGCTGGCCTTGTAGACCGTGCTCCAGTCGGAGGGCGCGACGCTGGTGAAGCCGCGAATCGCGTTCTGCTCGGCTTCGTTGAGCCGGGCGAGCGTCTCGCTCGCCTCCAGCGGGATCTCGTTCGGCTTGAGGCCGTACGCGATCACCGCGGCGCGCTGCGAGGACGCGTACGCCTTCGACTCACCGAACGAACCCAGTGCGCGGGCGCCCTGGATCAGGTCGGGGTCGCGGGTGACCTCGGGCGCCTCCTGGTTGATCTGCAGGAGCTGCAGAATCATCTTGTTGTAGGCGTCGACCGTGCTGCGGGTGCTCGTGCGGAAGGCGTCCTGACGGGTGCGGTTGAGCTCCGTCAGAGAGTGGCCGATGTCCTTGAGCGTGGCACCGAGCACCGGCATCGAATCGGTGTTCATCTTCGCGACGGTCGCGTTGTAGACGGTGACCTGGTCGTCGGTGGTCTTCTTGGCCTTGTTGACCTCGGCCGTCAGATCCGACGAGGGAGCCACACTCGCCTGCGCGAGCAGGTCGCGTTCCTGCTCCAGCCACGTGGCCAGCGTCGAGGCCTGATCGATGATGGCGGCGGCCTTTTGCACCGTGTCCATCTCGCGGGTCTTGTCGATCGACGACTGGATACGCAGGCCACCGAGCAAAGCGGCGACCACGACCGGGAGCAGGAGCAGCGCGGTGATCCGGGTACGGATGCGCCAGTTCCTGATCGAGAACAGCAACTTGAACCGGGACGGTGCCGCCCCGGTGGGCCGGGCTGCCCCGGCGCCGGCTAGGGAGTCCCCGACGGGGTCGGAGGTCTCGTTGGCGTCCTGGGGTCCGCTGGCTTGCTGCGGGGCTCGCACCTCCGGCGTGGAAGGGCCGGCCGTGGCCGGGGCCCCTGCGGAGTCGTGCTGCTTCTTCCGACGTCCCTGCACTAGCGTCGCAACCTCTTGTGACCAGTCGTTAGACCCGCCGGTAAGGCGAGGCTCGTGTGCGTAAATCCGCTGGATTCGCGTTCTTCCCAGGGCACCTCGGCCGCGTTCGCGCGCCGAGATGAAGGAACTCCGCTTGTTGGGAACCACCCCCGTGGTCGCAGGCATTTCAGCACAGCCACGGGGCCGCAACAAGATAGCGGGGTCCGGACATAGAACCATTGCAACCGGTCTTGGCGGTTAACCCGCTTCGTGGGGTAAACAACCGGTATTAAGGGACGAGCGAGGGCAAAATGCCACACGTTTGTCGAGGTTCCGAGGAGGTGAAAATCACATATTGATGTCCCGGTTCGAACACCTGGTGTAAACCGTGATGTGCAGTCGGTGATCGAGGCCGGCGGGTGACCCGTGACCACCCCTGACGTAACCACGGGTAATCTTGAAGGACAAGGCTGCACCCTGCATGCAGTTGTGACGGTGCCCCGCATGCGGCACGAGGCGAGAAAGAGCGAGAACCGGGAATCGTGGACAACATCAGCACGCACCGCGCCAGCACGGCCAATCCCAGGCGTACCCAACTGGACGTGGTCCTGCCCCGCCAGCGCGTGGCCGAGGCGGCGGTGGGGACGTCGGTGATCGCCGAGGTGCGGACCGCGAACCCCAGGCGCACCAACCTGATGGACGTCCCGCCGGCGGACGCGCGCGGCTGACCCCGCACCACCCACCGAGGCGCTCCGCGCCCGCGTAGCCTTGGGCACGTCTCGTACGTGTCTCTTCGGCAAGGGTGACCCATCTTGCGCATTGCCAGGTTCTCCACCGACGACTCCGTCTCCTTCGGGGTGGTGACCGGCGACGCCGACCGACCCGAGTCGCTGGTGGTGCACGCCCTCGCCGGCCACCCGTTCGGCGAACTGCGGCCCACCGGCGCCCAGCACGCGTTGTCCTCGGTCCGTCTGCTCGCGCCCGTACTGCCGAGCAAGGTCGTCGCGATCGGCAAGAACTACGCCGCGCACGCCGCCGAGATGGGCTCGGCCGTCCCCGACGTGCCGATCACCTTCCTCAAGCCGTCCACGTCGGTGATCGGGCACGGCGACGGCATCGCCTACCCGCAGATCTCCGACGACGTGCACCACGAGGCCGAACTGGCCGTGGTGATCGGCCGGATGTGCCGGGACGTGCCCGCCGAGCGGGCGGCCGAGGTGATCTTCGGCTACACCTGCGCCAACGACGTGACCGCGCGCGACCTGCAGCGCGCCGAGGGCCAGTGGGGCCGGGCCAAGGGCATGGACACCTTCTGCCCGCTGGGCCCGTGGGTGGAGACCGACATCACCCTGGCCCAGATCGACGAGGGCGAGGGCCTGACCGTGGCCTGCACCGTCAATGGCGAGGTGCGTCAGGCCGGCAGCACGGGACAGATGATCCGCACCGTCACCGAGTTGATCGTGCACGTCACCCAGGCGATGACCCTGCTGCCCGGCGACGTGCTGCTGACCGGCACCCCGGCGGGCGTCGGTCCACTGCACGTGGGCGACCGGGTCTCGGTCACCGTCGGTGGCGTCGGCACCCTGACCAATACCGTGATCAAGCGCGGCTGAACCCGGCGCGCGCGGGCAATCATGGGCGGGACATCCCACTTGTGACGGTTCGAACGAGGGTCCGGTAACCCGTTTTGGTCACGCGCGCCTCATCGGGTAAAGTTCTTCTCGTGCCGCCCCGCAAGGGACCGGCGCGGAGCGAAGTCCTCGCAAAAGCCCCCGGGTGCGGCGAAGGACCGAGCAATGGGGTATGGGGTAATTGGCAGCCCGACGGTTTCTGGTTCCGTTAGTCTAGGTTCGAGTCCTGGTACCCCAGCTGCATCGTCTCCGGACGATGTCGCTGGAAGAAGTTCATGATTGATGATCTGGCCCCGTTGTGTAGTGGCCTAGCACGTCGCCCTCTCAAGGCGGTAGCGCGGGTTCGAATCCCGTCGGGGCTACCAGATCAGCCGTTCGCCGCTTCCCTGGCACGCGGCATCACACAGCAGTACGAGGCCCCGTTGTGTAGTGGCCTAGCACGTCGCCCTCTCAAGGCGGTAGCGCGGGTTCGAATCCCGTCGGGGCTACCTCGAAGAAGAAGACCTCTCGCAGTCGCGGGAGGTCTTCCTCGTTTTCCGTGACGCAGGCGCCGGACACCGGTGCAGGGCCTGCCGGTTCGGGTCTCGATCGTGGTACGTGGTGCGGTTCCCCGGACGCCGCCGGGCGCCCGGGGAGCGGGGCGGTCAGACCTCCACCTGTGCCCGGCGCAGTGCGTCGGACAACTTGGCGGCGGCCTCCATGACGGCCTGCGCGTGCAGGCGGCCGGGGTGCCGGGTCAGTCGCTCGATCGGGCCGGAGACGGACACGGCGGCCACCACGCGGTTGCTCGGACCGCGTACGGCGGCCGAGACCGACGCGACGCCCGGCTCGCGCTCGCCGATGCTCTGCGCCCAGCCGCGGCGGCGCACGCCGGAGAGTGTGGTCGCGGTGAATCGCGCGCCCTGCAGGCCGCGGTGCAGCCGCTCGGGTTCCTCCCAGGCGAGCAGGCACTGGGCGGCCGAACCGGCCTTCATCGGCAGCGTGCTGCCCACCGGGACGGTGTCGCGCAGGCCGGAGAGTCGCTCGGCCGCGGCCACGCACACGCGCATGTCGCCCTGGCGCCGGTAGAGCTGCGCGCTCTCGCCGGTGATGTCGCGCATGTGCGCGAGCACCGGGTGCGCGGCGGCCAGCAGCCGGTCCTCGCCGGCCGCGGCGGCCAGCTCGGCCAGCCGCGGGCCGAGCACGAATCGCCCCTGCATGTCGCGCGCGACCAGACGGTGGTGTTCCAGGGCCACCGCGAGTCGATGTGCGGTGGGCCGGGCAAGACCGGTTATGGCGACGAGTCCCGCGAGCGTGGCAGGACCGGCTTCGAGCGCGGCCAGCACGACAGCGGCCTTGTCGAGAACGCCGACTCCGCTAGAATTGTCCATGCCTTGATATTGCCGTCTCGGATTACGAGACGCAAGTCCGCGACCGAGGCCGGTGCCGGCACAGTGGCGCAACGCGCCGAACCCGAGCACCGGAAGACAGCCGGGAGCCGTCGGGAGCGGGGACGCGTCAGCGCGTCGACCGCGGATACGGAATCAGCCGCACCCGCGCGACACAGGACATACAGCGCCGGCAATGGCGCCGGCCGGAGGGACAGCGATGGGACGGACACTCGCGGAGAAGGTCTGGGACGCACATGTGGTGCGTCGCGCGGAGGGCGAGCCGGACCTGCTCTACATCGACCTGCACCTGCTGCACGAGGTGACCAGTCCGCAGGCGTTCGACGGCCTGCGGCAGGCCGGTCGGCAGGTTCGTCGGACCGATCTGACGATCGCGACCGAGGACCACAACACGCCGACGCTCGACGTCGACAAACCCATCGCGGACCCGGTTTCGCGCGCCCAGATCGAGACGCTCCGCAAGAACGCCGCCGAGTTCGGGGTCCGGATCCACTCGCTGGGCGACGTCGAGCAGGGCATCGTGCACGTGGTCGGCCCGCAGTTGGGACTGACCCAGCCCGGCATGACGGTGGTCTGCGGCGACAGCCACACCGCCACCCACGGCGCCTTCGGCGCCCTGGCGTTCGGCATCGGCACCAGCCAGGTCGAGCACGTGCTGGCGACCCAGACGTTGCCGATGGCGCCGTTCAAGACGATGGCGGTCACCGTCGAGGGCGACCTGCCCGAGGGCGTGGGCGCCAAGGACCTGATCCTCGCGGTGATCGCGCGGATCGGCACCGGCGGCGGTCAGGGCTACGTCATCGAGTATCGCGGCCAGGCGATCCGGAACCTCTCGATGGAGGGCCGGATGACGGTGTGCAACATGTCGATCGAGGCGGGTGCCCGGGCAGGCATGATCGCGCCCGACGAGACCACGTTCGCGTACCTGAACGGCCGGCCGCACGCCCCGCAGGGTGCCGACTGGGACGCGGCGGTGGAGTACTGGACGGGTCTGGCGACCGAGGCGGACGCGGTGTTCGACAAGGAGGTCGTGATCGACGCGGCCGAACTGTCACCGTTCGTCACGTGGGGTACCAACCCCGGCCAGGGCGCGCCGCTGGGCGAAGCCGTGCCGGACCCGGTCGCGATCGAGGACCCGGTGGAGCGCGCGGCGGCCGAGAAGGCGATCGCGTACATGGGTCTGACGGCGGGCCAGAAGCTGCGCGACATCGCGGTGGACACGGTCTTCGTCGGCTCGTGCACCAACGGTCGGATCGAGGACCTGCGCGAGGTGGCCGACATCGTCAAGGGCCGCAAGGTCGCCGACGGCGTACGCATGCTGGTCGTTCCCGGCTCGGTGCGGGTCTCGCTGCAGGCCGTGTCCGAGGGCCTGGACAAGGTGTTCACCGACTTCGGTGCCGAATGGCGCTACGCGGGCTGCTCGATGTGCCTGGGCATGAACCCCGACCAACTCGCCCCCGGCGAGCGCAGCGCGTCCACCTCCAACCGCAACTTCGAGGGGCGGCAGGGCAAGGGCGGCCGCACCCACCTGGTCTCGCCGCAGGTCGCGGCCGCGACCGCCGTGCTGGGCCACCTGGCCGCACCCGCCGACCTGAGCACCGCAGGAGTCTGAGCGATGGAAGCCTTCACCACCCACACCGGAACGGCCGTCCCGCTGCGCGAGAGCAACGTGGACACCGACCAGATCATCCCCGCGCACTGGCTCAAGAAGGTCACCCGCGACGGCTTCGAGGACGGATTGTTCGAAGCCTGGCGCAAGGACCCGGAGTTCGTACTGAACCGGCCCGAGCGCGCGGGCGCCACCGTGCTGGTGGCCGGCCCCGACTTCGGCACCGGGTCCTCGCGTGAGCACGCGGTGTGGGCCCTGCAGAACTACGGGTTCAAGGCCGTCATCTCGGCCCGGTTCGCGGACATCTTCCGGGGCAACTCGCAAAAGGGCGGTCTGCTGACCGTCGTGCTGCCGCAGGAGACCGTCGAACGCCTGTGGGCGTTGACCGAAGCCGACCCGACCGCCGAGATCACCGTGGATCTGGTGGGCCGTCAGGTGCGCGCGGGCGAGCTCGTCGCCGACTTCGAGATCGACGACTACACGCGTTGGCGGCTGCTCGAAGGGCTGGACGACATCGGTCTGACCCTGCGTCACGAGGAGGATGTCACCTCGTTCGAGGCGACCAGGCCGACCTGGCTGCCGCACACCCAGCCGGTGGGCTGATCGGCAACTCCCTTACGCAGTAGGCAAATCTGCGAGGATCGAACGGCGGGACGCGGTTGCGTCCCGCCGTTCGCATGTTCGGTGTCCGCCCCCGAAGGGCGCCCCGTTGTGCCCATAGCCGGATGAGCTGTCACAATTGCGGTGTGGAGCACCAAGGCCGACACGTGAACGAGTTCGAAGAAGTGGAACTCTTCGCCGAACTGGCCACCCGGTTGAAGGTCGCCCACGCCCGGGTGCGTAGGCTCCGACTACCGAACGAGGCTAAAGTGGCGCTAATACGCCGCTTGTTGGTCATCACCGACGCGGCAAAGCATGATTTGGCGGACGCCTCGCGGCGACTGACCAAGCTCATGGACGAGTTGGACGCGGGGCCCGCGAGTTCGCGGGACACCGCCGAAGCCTGAATCCGTTGCGACACAAGGGTGATTCGCCCGTTCGGTAATTGCTTCGGCACTTTTGGATGCTTAGCGTGCCCAATGCCGGCTGAACTGTCCCGGCATCGGTTTCCGAAGGGGAAGACGTGAACAAGGCGCAGCTCGTCGAGGCGGTCGCTGACCGACTGGGTGGCCGCAAGGCCGCCGCAGAGGCAGTCGATGCCGTCCTCGACACCATCGTTCGTGCGGTCACGGCGGGAGACCGGGTGTCCATCACGGGCTTCGGCTCGTTCGAGAAGGTGGACCGTCCGGCTCGATACGCCCGCAACCCGCAGACCGGTGAGCGGGTGCGCGTCAAGAAGACCTCGGTGCCGCGCTTCCGCGCGGGCCAGGGCTTCAAGGACTACACCAGCGGGACCAAGAAGCTCCCCAAGCCCAACGTGAAGAGCGCGGCCGCCAAGAGCAGCCCGACTCCGCGCGTGGTCGCGACGGACGCCACGGCGCCCGCCGCGAAGGCGACGACCCGCAAGGCGACCGCGGCGAAGAAGGCACCGGCGAAGCCGGCCACCTCGCGCGCCGCGGCGGTCAAGACGCCTGCCGCCACCACCCGCAAGACCGCGGCGGCCGCCAAGACGACGGCGGTTGCCAAGCCCGCCGCCAAGAAGGCGACCAAGGCGCCCGCCACCAAGGCGCCCGCCACCAAGGCGCCCGCGACCAAGGCCGCGACCAAGCCGGCCGCGGCGAAGAAGGTCACCGCCAAGGCCGCGACCAGCACCGCCAAGGCCACCACCACCAAGGCCGTCAAGAGCACGCCGGCCGCGGCGAAGGCTCCGGCGACCAAGGCGAAGGCGACCAAGGCCGCGCCGAAGGCCGCGACCGCCAAGCCGGCCGCGGCCAAGCCCGCCGCTGCCGCCAAGGCGCCGGCGACGAAGAAGCCCGCTACCAAGCGCGCGGCCAAGAAGGCCTGACGCGGCGGATTTCCCGAGCCGGCGAACCGCCGGACGACGGCGACGGGCCGGAAC
>NZ_JBHZAV010000186.1:0-18248 GCF_042754445.1 Embleya sp. NPDC059213 | reverse complement strand
ACACCCGGGCAACAACCCCACTCAGCCCGTCCGGCGTTTGAGGACAACCCAAGCCTCGCGAGACGCACCCACACACGGGCGCACAACCCCCATCAGCCCGTCCGGCGTTTGAGGACACCCCAAGCCTCGCGAGACGAGCGCACGCGCAGCCCCGCAACCCCCTCAGCCAGTCCGGCGCTTGAGGACACGCGAGGACACCCCCTACGAGGCTTGACGCCTCACGGGCGCGCCAACGGGCGCAACCGCAGCGACGTCCAGCGGCGCCAACTCCGGCCGCTTAGCGGTGATGTGGTCCCCGGACGACTGCCCCCGCAGCCGCCGCCCGATCCACGGCACCAGGTGCTCCCGCGCCCAATGCACGTTCTCCAGCCGTGCCGCACCAGCGGTGACCTCGACCTCCTCGGCCGGCCACGGCGCATCCGGGTCGCCCTCGGCGGCCAGCCCGAGCGCCCGCCCGACCTTGAGCGCCACCCGGTCGTGACCCTCCGGCGACAGGTGCAGCCGGTCCTCGCTCCACGCCCGCCGATCGTGCAGCGAGGTGAGCCCCCACATGTCGGCCACGGCACAGTCGTAGCGATCCGCGACCGCCCGCAACAGTTCGTTGTAGGTGGCCACCTTGCCCCGGATCAGCTTGAGCACCGGCACCCAGCGCGTATCGAACCCGGTGAACACCACGACCCGCGCGCCCGCCGCCGTCAACGCGGCGACCGCCTCCTCGTACTCGGCGGCCAACTTGTCCGGATCGCTCCCGGGCCGCAGCACATCGTTGCCGCCCGCGCACAACGTCACCAGATCGGGCTGCGCCGCGATGGCCTGCGGCACCTGCTCCTCGACGATCTGGTGCAACAACTTCCCGCGCACGGCGAGATTCGCGTACCTCAACCCCGGCTGCTCGACCGCGAGCCGAGCCGCGAACCGATCGGCCCATCCGAGAAACCTCCCGTCCGGGCCGGGATCGCCGACCCCTTCGGTGAAGCTGTCGCCGATGGCCACATAAGAGTTGATTCCGGACAGGTTCCCGTGTCGATTCACTAGCTCGGCCATGTCACCCGATGTTGGCATCGCTCACCTCGCCTACGCGACCGTAATAACCACCCGAACACACTCCGCCACCCACGGCAGCGCAGTGAACCGCAGCGCACCTCCACGCAGGGCGCGGGGCCACGTCCTTGGCCAAGAGCGACTCTCCGCCACGCATTCCCGATCGCCGCGAAATGCGACACAGTTCACCGACGCGTCACCGCCGCGACACCCGGCCCCGACCGTCGCGCAGTGACGCGGGCCACAGCCGCACCGCGCACCCACCCCCGCCGGCCACCCCTCGGCCAACCACCGTTCCCGGTCCACGAGTTGCCGCATTTCACCGTCCGCACCCGGCCGGGCGAGCAACGGGCGAGCGGGGTGATCGGGTCGAAGACGACGAAAGCCTCGCCGGAAAATCCGGCGAGGCTTTCGTGCTGTGTGGACCTGTGGGGATTTGAACCCCAGACCCCCTCGATGCGAACGAGGTGCGCTACCAGACTGCGCCACAGGCCCAACGAGGAGAAACATTACCACCTCGTCGAGGTGGGTCGTGCACGGGTATTCAGTCGTTGGCGGCCCGGCGCCACTCGTGTTCGTACAGGGGCAGCGAGTCCACCGAGGCGCCGTAACCGGTGCGGGTGTCCTCGGCGTATTGGTCGAACAACGGGGTGGACGGGCGCGGTGCCTCGGCCGGGCCGGGGTCCGGGACGGCGTGGATCTGCGGGCGTTCCGGCTCGTGTTCGACTTCGCCGCGCGGAACCACCGGCGCGGTCACGTAGGTGGGCAGCGGGACCGGCACCGGGTCCCACGAGTCGCGGTCGTGCGCGCCGCCGCCGGTGGCCAGTTCGGCGATCCACTCGGCCAGCGCGGGCTCCTCCGCCTCCCGGTCGCGCCTGCCCCGGGGCGCGGCCGAGGGCGCGGCCCCCGAGGCGCTGCCCGGCCCGGACGAACCGGTCCCCGAGCGAGGTGCCGGCGGGGTCGCGGCGCGGGGCTCGGGCGGCGGCGCGTCGTGGCTCTCGCGGGCCTTGGTCCGCGGGCGCGCTTCGCCGGCCGACGCGGCGTCTGCCGCCGAGCCGGGCTTGCCGGCCGCGGGGCGGCCCAGCCGACGCAGGCCCGCCTCGTAGCGCCGCCGCTCCTGTACGCGCAGATGCACGATGTAGGCGGACAACAGGACGCCGGGTACGGCCGGCAGCCACACCCAGGCGAGGCCGGCCACCCCGGCCAGGACCGCGCCGGCGGTGAAGGTGGCGAACAGGGTCGCGATGACCCGGCGGCGCCGGGTGAGCAGCGCGGCCCGCCCCTCGTCCCGGCGCACCGGGGCGGCGGGTCGCTTGGTCGTGCCGGACTTGGCGGCCTTGGCCGGTGTCGCCGGCCCCGCGGTCGCGGCCGGCTGCGACACCACCGGCTGCGGCGCGGCCGGTTGCGCCGCCGCGACCTTGCCCGGGTGTTGCCGAGCGCGCGGCGGTTCGGCCGGGCCGCGTCGTTCGGGCGCGTCCGTGCCCTCCTCGGCGAGCGCCCGGGCGGAGCGGCGCTCGAAGGCGCCACGACGGGAGAGAATCCGGATCGCGGTGGTGAATCGCTCGGTCGGCCGGGCCTCGTTCAGCTCGTCCTGTCGGCGAAGCCACATGGGCACCAGATAGGCAGCCCAGGCCCCCACGATCGCTGCGTAGATCAGGCCGCTGCCGTTCACGCTTCACACGCTAAGCCGGGTGGGCACCGCATCGTCGGATTAGGCACGGTGTGTCGCCCGATCCGCGGTGATGCCGATGTGACGAATGTGACTGCCGAGACGGCCGGGGCGAGCAAATCCACCGAACCGCCCGACACGGGCGAAACAACCGGGAAGCCCGACAGGACCGAATTCACCAGGAAGCCGGGCCGGTCGAAACAACCGGGACCCCCGACCCGGTGGAAACAACCGGGACGCCCGGGACGCCCGGAGCCGATGTGGCTCCCGAGACCCCTCGGGCAGCCGTTCTCCCGGGGGCGCCGGGGTCTGCCGAGGTGACACCGCTCATATCTCCGGGAGAGTAGCGAAATCGCAAGATCGATGTGTCGATATGGCGGGATCAACCTCGAAGAGATTCCACTTACCAGGTGAAACCCCGGCTCTCCCGGTAGGCGCGCCACCGCATCAGCAGCCCCTCGGGGACCTCCTCGGCGTTCAACGCGTAGGCGAGATGGTCGCGCCAGTCGCCGTCGATGTGCAGATAGCGCGGGCGCAGACCCTCCTCGCGAAAGCCCAGCTTGTCCACCACCCGCCGGCTGGCCCGGTTCTCCGGTCGGATGCACACCTCCAGCCGGTGCACGCCGAGCCGGAAGAAGCAGTGATCGGCCGCGAGCGCGACCGCCGTCGGCATCACGCCCAGCCCGGCCACCCGTTCGTCCACCCAGTAGCCGACGTGCGCCGAGCACATCGACCCCCAGGTGATCCCGGCGACCGTGACCTGACCGACCAACTGCCCGTCGTACAGCACCACGAACGGCAACATCCGGCCCGCGCCCGCCTCGGCCCGCAGGAAGCGCACCATCTGGCGAAACGTCGGCCGCCGACCCGCCGCGGAGCCCGGCGGCACGGTCGCCTCCCAGCGGCGCAACCACTCGCGATTGCGGGTGTGCACCTCCTGCCAGGCGACGGCGTCCCGGGCGCGGATCGGGCGCAGGGTGACCCGGCCCTCGGTGAGTTCCACCGGCCACCCGCGAGTCAGCGCGTGCCCCATGGCGGCTGCTGCGCCCCTCCGTAGCCCCCGCCGCCCTGGAACCCACCGCCCGCGCCGCCGCCCTGGTAGCCACCCCCGCCACCGAAGCCGCCCTGGTAGCCGCCGCCTCCGGGCGCGGGCTGCTGCCCACCGCCGCCGAAGCCGCCACCACCGCCGCCGCCGAACCCGCCGCCCTGCTGGTGGTCGCCGCCCTGGAGCTGGGACACCACGTGCGGCAACACCTTGGCCAGCACGTTGATGCCGTCCTGTGCGCCGCCGGGCGAGCCGGGCAGGTTGACGATCAGGCTGCGGTAGGTCCAGTGCGAGTCCTGGGTGATCGCGACGCCGGCGATGCCGCGCGACAGGATCGAGGTCGGCACCTTGTCGAAGTTCTCCATCCGGATCGCCTCGGCGATGCCCGGCACCTCGTAGCTGATCACCCGGCTGGTCATCTGCGGAGTCTGGTCGAACGGGTTGAGCCCGGTCCCCCCGGTGGTGATGATCACGTCGTAGTGGCCGGCCACCGCGTCCCGCAGCGCCTGGCCGACGGGCTCGCCGTCCGGCACGATCTGCGGGCCCCGCGTCTCGAAGCCCAGCGCCTGCAGCCCGCGCACGATCACCGGACCGCTCTCGTCCCCGTAGGTCCCGGCCGCCGCGCGCGTGGACACGGTGATCACCATGGCTCGCATCAGACTTGCCCTCCGTCCCGTTGTGTGGCCTCTGCCCCGGTGTCCCGTTGCCAGTCTCCGGAGGCGCCGCCCGTCTTGCGCTCGACCCGGACATCGGTGATGACCGCGCCCGGGTCCACTGCCTTGATCATGTCCACGACCGTGAGCGCCGCGACGGAGACCGCGGTCAGCGCCTCCATCTCGACGCCGGTTCGGTCGGCGGTGCGCACGGTCGCGGTGATCGCCACCGCGTCGTCGTGCACGGTCAGGTCCACCGCGACGCCGTGCAGCGCGATCGGGTGACACAGCGGCACCAGGTCGGGCGTGCGCTTGGCCGCCATGATGCCCGCGATCCGGGCGGTGGCCAGTGCGTCACCCTTGGGCATGCCCTCGCCCCGGAGCAGTTCGACCACGCGGGGCGACACGAGCACCCGGCCCGAGGCGGTGCCCGTGCGGACCGAGATCTGCTTGGCCGTGACGTCCACCATGCGGGCCGCGCCGGCCTCGTCCAGGTGCGTGAGGTTCTTGGCGCCGCGCGTCAACTTTCCACCCCATACGGTGAGCCCCCCGTGTGGGTGGGCGTCGAAGTGCCTTGTGATCGAACTGCGGGTGTATCGGACTGTCGGGTGTATCGAACCGCCGGGTGTGTCGGACCACCACGTGTCGTGCTGGGGCAACGTTAGAGGCACAACCGGGCGGCCCGCATGCACGGGCCCGCCCGGACGAGGCTCGCGGCGCTCAGCCGAGCAGCATCACGGACACCTCGGCGCCCTCGGCGACCTCGGTGACGTCGGCGGGCAGGGTGATCAACGCGTTCGCCTTGGCCAGGCTGCCGAGCAGGTGGGAGCCGGTGCCGCCGACCGGGTCCACGGTGCCCTCGCCCACCCCCGCCACCGGCGGGGTGTACCAAGCCCGCAGGAACTGGCGCTTGCCCTCGGGGGACTTCAGCGCCGCCGAACAGGTGGCCCGCACGACCGGCCGCTCGGTGACCTCGGCGCCCTGCATCCGCAACAGCGCCGGACGCACGAACACCTCGAAGGACACGAACGCGCTGACCGGATTGCCGGGAAGGGTGAAGATCGGCGTCTCGTCCGGGCCGATCACGCCGAAGCCCTGCGGCATCCCCGGCTGCATCGCGACCTTGCCGAACTCGACCGTGCCCAGTTCGGAGAGCACCTCCTTGACCACGTCGTAGGCGCCCGCGCTCACCCCGCCCGTGGTGACCACCACGTCGGCCCGGATGAGCTGGTCCTCGATCGTGTCGATCAGGATCTTCGGGTCGTCCGGCACGTTGCCGACCCGGTACGCGATGGCGCCCGCCTCGCGTGCGGCGGCGGTGAGCATGTAGCTGTTCGAGTCGCGGATCTGGCCGGGGCCGATCGGTCGGCCCGGCTGGGTCAGCTCGCTGCCGGTGGACAGGATCACCACGCGCGGCTTGGGACGCACCCGGATGCGCTCGCGGCCGATCGCGGCGAGCAGGCCGACCTGCGCCGAGCCGATCGTGCTGCCCCCGTCCAGGACGGTCTGGCCGGCGGTGACGTCGCTGCCCCGGCGGCGGATGTACTGGCCGGCCTTCGGCGCCCTGGTGATCCGTACCGTGGGCATGCCCGCGTCGGTCCACTCGACCGGCACGATCGCCTCGGCGCCCTCCGGCAGCGGCGCGCCGGTCATGATCCGGGCACAGGTGCCGGAACCGATGGCGATCTTGGGGTCGTTGCCCGCGGCGATGTCGTCCACCACGTCGAGCACCACCGGATAACGCTCGCCCGCGTCGGCGACGTCGGCGAGCCGCACCGCGTATCCGTCCATCGACGAGTTGTCGAACGGCGGCAGGTCGCCGGTGGCGGCCACCTCGTCGACCAGAAGGCTGCCGTGCGCGTCGAGCAGTTGCAGTTCGAGGGGGGCCAGCGGTGCGATCCGTTCGAGGATCCCGGTCAGGTGGTCCTCGACGCTTTTCATGCTTGCATCTCCTCGTTCACGTACTGCCTCAGCCAGGCCCGGAACTCGGGTCCCAGATCATCACGCTCGCATGCCAGCTTCACGATGGCACGCAGATAGTCGGCCCGGTCGCCGGTGTCGTACCGGCGGCCGGAGAAGAGCACGCCGTGCACCGTGCCGCCCTCGTCCGGCCCCCGGCCCGCGAGCACTCGCAGGGCGTCGGTGAGCTGGATCTCGCCGCCTCGACCCGGCGGGGTGTGTTCGAGCACGTCGAAGACCGAGGGGTCGAGCAGGTAGCGGCCGATCACCGCGAAGTTGCTGGGCGCCAGGCCCGGTTCCGGCTTCTCCACCAGGTCGGTCACCCGCACCACGCCGGGCTCGGAGACGCCTTCGGCGAGCGGTTCGACGGCCGCGCAACCGTAGAGGTGGATCTGGGTCGGGTCGACCTCGATCAAGGCGACCACGCTGCCGCCGAGTTCGCGGCGCACCCGCAACATCGTGCTCAGCAGCGGATCGCGCGGGTCGATCAGGTCGTCGCCGAGCAGCACCGCGAACGGCTCGTCGCCCACGTGCGGGCGGGCGCAGGAGACCGCGTGGCCCAGGCCGCGCGGGTCGCCCTGGCGGACGTAGTGGATCGCGGCCAGTTCGCTCGACTCGCGGACCAGCTTGAGCCGATCCAGGTCGCCCTTGGCGGCCAGCGCGTGTTCGAGCTCGTAGGCGCGGTCGAAGTGGTCCTCCAGCGGGCGTTTGTTGCGCCCGGTGACCATCAGCACGTCGGTCAACCCGGCCGCCACGGCCTCCTCGACCACGTACTGGATGGCCGGCGTGTCCACGACCGGCAACATCTCCTTGGGCGTCGCCTTGGTGGCCGGCAGGAAGCGGGTCCCCAGACCGGCTGCGGGTACGACGGCCTTCGTGATGTGGAACGAGCGGCGCGCAGGCATGCTCGCACACTAACGGGTGAGATCACCTGGGGTGCCCGGAAGCCCGGCGATCGGCCGGTTGTCGACGTGGGGTCTGCCTTCGGCCGGATCCGGGCCGCAGAATCGGTCGCCACCCGCCCGTTTGGCCCGGGCCAGTTCGCGGTCCGCGGCCCGCAACAGGGTCGTGGCGTGGGTGCCGTCCCCGGGCAGCACGGCCAGGCCGATCGCCATCGTCAACCGCACCGGGTCGGCCGTCGCGCCGAACGTGCCGCGCCGCACCGCGTAGCACAGCCGTTCGGCGACCTTGGCCGCCCCGGCCGCGTCGGTCTCGGGCAGCAGGATCACGAACTCCTCACCGCCGTAGCGGGCGATCGTGTCCACCTGGCGGATCTCCAGCGCCAGCCGCTGGGCGACCTCGCGCAACACCGCGCTCGCGCCCTGGTGGCCGTGCCGCTCGTTGACGTCGCGAAAATGGTCGAGGTCGAGCATGAGCAACCCGAGCGGCCGGCCGAACCGGGACGCGCGCATCACCTCGCGGTCCAGCACGAGTTGCAGGTAGCGGTAGTTCCACACGCCGGTCAGCGGATCGGTCACCGACAGCCGCTCCAGTTCGGCGCGGCTGAGTTCCAGCCGGGTGACCTCGTGGCGCAGTTCGGGCAGCTCGTTGCCGGCGATCGCGCGCAACCGGCGCACGGCGACCGCCAGCGAGCCGACCGCGACCGAGAGCGCGCCGACGAGCAGGATGATCAGGAGACGTTCGAAAGTCAGGCCCATGCGGGGTCCGGGTCAGGTGCGGTGGCGCGAACTGTGTCGATTGCGCGGACTCCTTCGATAACCCGTCCAAACACGTCATTCAGGGAACAGCATGAAGGACATCCTCAACGACAAGGCCACGCTGAGGTCACAGTTGATGCACTCACGGTCACACGTAGGGTCGGACCGGCGTGTCGCGGCGAGTCGCGCGCTCCGGGACGCGCTCCTCGCGCTCCCCGAGGTGGCCGCCGCCACGACCGTGGCGGCGTATGTGCCGGTGGGCTCGGAGCCGGGCGGGCGGGATCTGGCCGAGGACCTCGCCGCCGGGTCGACGCGGCGGGTGCTGCTGCCGGTGCTGTTGTCGGACAACGACCTGGACTGGGCGCTCTACCAGGGGCCCGCCTCGCTGGTGCCGGCCGGCCGGGGACTGCGCGAGCCGATCGGGCCCAGGCTGGGCGTCGAGGGGGTGCGGACGGCGGACGTGCTCGTGGTGCCGGGGCTCGCGGTGGATCGCCGGGGGCTGCGGCTCGGGCGCGGCGGCGGGTCCTACGACCGGGCGCTGGCCCGGGTGCCGGCCTCGGCCGTGACGGTGGTGCTGCTCTACGACGACGAGGTGCTCGACCGGGTGCCGGCCGAGCCGCACGACGTGCCGGTGGACATCGCGGTGACGCCCGCGGCGGTGTACCGGTTCACCCGGTAGCACCGCCGCGGGCCGCCGTCACGGGCCGGCCGGGGCGGGTGCGGCCGGTACGGCCGGGCCGCCGGGCTCCAGGGTCAGCCGGTGTTTGGCCGCCTTGTCCACCGCCGCGGGGGTGTACGCCCAGGGCAGCGTCTTGCCCTGGCGCCACAGGTCGGTCTGGTCGGTGTAGTTGTCGTGCCAGACGTGTCCGGACGCGCCGGTGAGGTTGATCCAGCGGGACGCGTCCGGGTCGGACAGGTCCACCACCATCCGCATCGACGGCACGGTGGTCACCTCGTAGCCCTGCGCGACGTTCCACCCGGTCGCGTCGACCAGGCCCTCGCCGCCGCCCATTTGGTACGGGCCGCGGTTGAGCATGTACTTGACCACGCCCGGCCCCTCGGTGCCCAGCGTCTGGTTGCGCAGCGTCAGCGTGTGCAGCCGACCCCACGACCAGGTGTCGATGTCCTTGCCGAGCCGGGCGGTGAGGTCCTTCTTGGCCTCGGTCATCGCCTTGTGCAGCAGACCGTCGCGGGTGGTGATCGAACCCGGGTTCTTGGAGATGTTCCACCACGGGCTCTCCGGGGCGGCCAGCAGCGTGCGGGCCACCTCGTTCCACCGGTCGCCACCGTCGGGCTGCGCGGTCGAGTCGTCCCGATCGCCGCACTGCACGTGGTTGTTCGTCGGGTTGCTCGCGCAGTCGTTGTCGGCCCGGACCGAGAACGGCATCTTGTCGCCGAAGGCGAGCATCAGCACCTGGCGCCACACCGCGTTGAAGTACGCGGCCGACTTGGAGTCCGCCTCGTTGCGCATGTCCCAATTGCGAAGCAGGTCCTGCGCCTCGCGCACCCACGGATCGTCGATGCGGACCGCGAGGAGGTAGGGCACCAGGAACTGCGCGACCGGATTGAGGTCGTCGGCCTGCATCTTCTGCATCATCGCCGCGTCGATCTTGCCCGGCGCCTTGACGATCATCTCCTCGATCCGCCGACTGCGGGCGCCGTAGCCCCAGTCCGAGGTCAGCAGGTACGGGTACGCCGGCGAGGTGACCGCGTTGTTGGCGGTGACGATGTAGCCCTCCGGCGGGTCGTACACGTTCGGCAGCGAGTCGAACGGGATGGTGCCCGCCCAGTCGTACTTGGCGTCCCACCCGTACACCGGCCAGCGGCCGTCACCGGTACGACGCACCGGGATCTTGCCGGGCGCCTGGTAGCCGATGTGCCCCTCGACGTCCGCGTAGATCGCGTTCTGCGACGGCGCGTCGAAGTTCTTCAGCGCGGCCCGGAAGTCGTTCCAGTTCTGCGCCTTGTTCAGTTGGAAGAGCGCGTCCATCGAGGTGCCCGGATCCAGCGCGGTCCAGCGCAGCGCGACCGCGAAGCCCTCCTCGCGCTGGGGGCTCGGGTCCGGGATCGGCGCGTCCTTGCCGACGTCCTGCAACTCGTCGGACACGTCCGAGACATCGGACAGGATCGGTCCGTGCCGGGTGGTGCGCACGGTGAGGTGGCGATCGCCGCCGCCGGCCACCTTGATCGTCTCCTGGCGGACCTCGGTGAACGGCTCGTACTTGTTGTTGTAGAGCACGCCGTCGCCCTGGACCTTCTCCAGGTAGAGATCGGTCACGTCGGCGCCGAGGTTGGTGAAGCCCCACGAGATCTTCTGGTTGTGGCCGATGACCACGCCCGGCATGCCGGAGAAGGTGAAGCCGGAGACGTTGTACTGGCACTGCGGCCCGACCGTGCGGCAGTGCAGGCCCATCTGGTACCAGACCGAGGGCAACGACGGGGACAGGTGCGGGTCGTTGGCCAGCAGCGGCTTGCCGGTGCTGGTGCGACTGCCCGCCACCACCCACGAGTTGGAGCCGACGCCGGAGGACTTCTCGCTGAACAGCGAGGGCAGCTTGGCCAGCGACTCGGACAGCCCGGCGAGCACGTTCTGCGCACTCTTGGAGGGCACCGCGGGCGGCGCGTCCTGGACGAAACGCTCGGTCTTGCCGTCCCGGGCGTCCTTGACGATCGCTCCGTCGCGCACGATCGGCTTGTTCGCCTCGTACGGATACGGCGGGTAGAGCTCGTCGATCTGGTTGACCGTCAACTTGTCGGACAACAACGCCCGGTCGATCTCGTCCTGCATGTTGGTCCGCAGGTCCCAGGCCATCGCCTTGAGCCAGGCGACCGAGTCGACCGGCGTCCACGGCTCGGCCTTGTAGCCGTCGTGCACGACGCCCAGCAGCGCGTACTCGAACGACGCGTCGGCGCCCTTGTGGTCCTTGAGGTAGGCGTTGACCCCCTCGGCGTACGCCTGAAGGAACTTCTGCGACTCCGGCGGCAGCGCCGCGTACTCCTGCTCGGCCACCTTGCGCCAGCCCAGCGTGCGCAGGAACTTGTCGTTCTCCACCTGCCCGGAGCCGAACATCTCGGACAGCCGACCCGAGGTCATGTGCCGGCGTACGTCCATCTCCCAGAACCGGTCCTGGGCGTGTACGTAGCCCTGCCCCCGGAAGAGGTCCTCGGACGTGTCGGCGTACACCTGCGGGATGCCCGCGGCGTCGCGGACCACGTCCACCTTGCCGGTCAGCCCCGGGACCCGGACCGTGCCGGAGGTCTGCGGGAACGAGTCGCGCGACAACTGCCAGCCCCACCAGCCGAGTCCGCCGATCGCGATGGCCAACACCACGACCAGGACGATCAGCGTCAACCGGAAACGGCGCCACGCCTTGGACGGCCCCTTGGGGGTCGTCGGTCGTTCCTTGACCTTGGCGGTGGCGCCGGGCACGGTCGGCTCGGCCGCGGCGGCGGGCTCCGCGGCGGGTGCGGGGGCAGGTGCGGGTACGGCCGCGGGTGCGGGATCGGGTTCGACCCGCGGCGGCTCGGCGGCGCGGGCCGCGGGCGGTGCGGCGGGCGCGGGGATGGCGACGGGAGCGGGCGGCTCCGCGTACGGCTCGGGGGGTGTGTAGGGCTCCTGGGCGGTGTAGGACTCCTGTGGTGCGTACGGTCCTTGCGCGGCATACGGCTCTTGCGGCGCGTACGGCTCGGGTTCGCCGTACGGCTCGGGCGCGGCCCGGCGCTCGCGCTCCGCGCGCTCTTCCGCGCGCCGCTGGGCCGCGACCGGATCCGCCGCGGCCCACTGCGATGTGGGCCACTCGCCCGTGGGCCAGTCGTCCCACCCGGAGGATGAGGCGTCCTGGCCACCGGGGGGCTGCTCCGGGTCGGGCGTCTTCGAGGGAGGCATCAAGGTCCTTATGCGGTCGGTGCGGCAAGAGACACCTTAAAAGCCGAGCGTCGTCGGCATCACAGCCACGGGTACGAGACGGGACCCCTCTGGGGTATGGATCCTTCGCTTTGGTAAAATATTTGCCAGGCGTAGGTAATTCATCGCCGGTTCGCCGGCGCGGCAGGGCCCCCCTTCCCACGGCCCGCTGGTTGCCTGCGCATCGCGGCGTCGCCGGCTCTGCCCGTCGTCGCCTGCCTTCATGTTCTGCACTCCGTGCGGCCGCCTGGGGGGTGGCCGGACCGACGACCGCCGGAGGTGACACACGTGTCCGTGTCCGAGCTCAACCAGGTCCTGCTCCTGGGTGCCATCGTCATGTTGTCCGCCGTCATAGCGGTACGCCTGGCGACCAGAACCGGACTGCCGAGCCTGCTGCTCTACCTGGGACTCGGGATCCTGATCGGGGCCGACGGCCTCGGCATAGGTTTCGACAACGCCGAGCTGACCCAGACGCTCGGCTACGCCGCGCTGATAGTAATCCTCGCCGAGGGCGGGATAGCGACCAGTTGGAAGGAGATCAAGCCGTCGGTGCCGGCGGCCGCGGTGTTGTCCACCGTGGGAGTCGGAGTGAGCGTCGCGGTAACCGCGTTCGCGACCCGGATCGTGCTGGACGTGGACTGGTCGACCGCGATCCTGATGGGCGCGATCGTCTCCTCCACGGACGCCGCCGCGGTGTTCTCGGTTCTGCGCAAGTTGCCGCTGCCGCATCGACTGACCGGCCTGCTGGAGGCCGAGTCCGGGTTCAACGACGCTCCCGTGGTGATCCTGGTGGTCACCTTCGCCCACGTGGGTCACATCGAGGCGTGGTACGTCATCGTCGGCGAGATCGGCATGGAGTTGGTCATCGGTGTGGCCGTCGGCCTCGCGGTGGGCAAGCTCGGCGCGCTCGGCCTGCGTCACGTCGCGCTGCCGGCGTCCGGCCTGTACCCGATCGCGGTGATGGCACTGTGCGTACTCGCCTACTCCGGCGGTGCGCTGGCCCACGGCAGTGGCTTCCTCGCGGTCTACCTGACCGCGCTCGTGCTGGGCAACTCGCAACTCCCGCACGGCCCGGCCACCCGCGGCTTCGCCGAGGGGCTCGGCTGGATCGCGCAGATCGGTCTGTTCGTCCTGCTGGGACTGCTGGTCACCCCGCACGAGTTGGCCGGCGCGATCGTCCCGGCACTGGTGATCGGCACCATCCTGTTGCTGGTCGCCCGGCCGTTGTCGGTGCTGATGACCACGACACCGTTCCGTATACCGTGGCGCGAACAACTGATCCTGTCCTGGGCGGGGCTGCGTGGCGCGGTGCCGATCGTGCTCGCGACCATCCCCATCGTCAAGGACGTCCCGGACGCCCAGCGGCTGTTCAACATCACCTTCGTACTGGTGGTGGTCTTCACCCTGGTCCAGGGGCCGACACTGCCGTGGATAGCGCGCAAGGCCGGCTTCGCGGGCGAGCACGAGCCCACCGACCTGGGCGTGGAGTCCGCGCCCCTGGAGAAGTTGCAGGGTCACCTGCTGTCGGTCAGCGTGCCGACGGGCTCGCGCATGCACGGCGTCGAGGTCGGCGAGCTGCGGCTGCCGCGCGGGGCCGCGGTCACCCTGATCGTGCGCGACGACGAGAGCTTCGTACCCGAGCCGACCACCGTGCTCCAACGCGGCGACGACCTGCTCGTGGTGACCACCGATACCGTGCGTGACGACGCCGAGGATCGTCTGCGCGCGGTCAGCCGGGGCGGCAAGCTGGCCGGTTGGTTCGGAGTCAAAGGTGACACGTGAGGTATAATTCGGTGGATTGCCGTCGGGGCGTTCACGAGCGCCCCGATCGCCGATTCCCTCCACACACCGACTCTGCCTGACGCAGGGCTGGCGTCGTGACCGCACGGCGGCCGAAGCACGGCTTCGGTATCTACCCCGGTGGACGCTTTCGAGGACAGCTCTCGGCGCACCGGGGTTTCCCTTGTGCGTCACCAGGTGGCAGGAAGCGATATCCACGATGCCCACGCATCGGAACGCCGCACCCGTTCGCGGGGAGCGGTGCGCATGATCTCCACGTACTCCTCGCTGTTGCGGACCCCGTCCGCGTGGCGATTTCTGGCACCCGCGCTCGTCGCGCGGCTGCCCTACGCGATGCTCGGCCTGGGCATCGTGCTGTTGGTCAAACACACGACCGGTTCGTACGGCACGGCCGGCGCGGTCTCCGCCGCCGCGGCCGTCGCGCTCGCCTTCGTCGGCCCGCAGACCGGTCGGCTCGCCGACCGCTTCGGCCAGGCGGCCGTGGTGGTCCCCGGGGCACTGCTGCACGGCGCGGCGGTGTCCGCGCTGATCGTGGCGGCGCTCGCGAACGCGCCGCTGTGGTTGTTGTTCACCACCGCGGTGCTCTCCGGCGCGACGGTGCCGCAGATCGGCTCCATGGTGCGGGCCCGCTGGGCCGCGCACCTGGAGCGGTCGCCGCTGTTGCCGACCGCGTTCGCGTTCGAGTCGGTGACCGACGAGTTCACCTTCGTGGTGGGCCCGGTGGTGGCCACCTTCCTGGCCACCGGGGTGCACCCGGCCGCCGGGCTGATCGTCGAGGCCGCGCTGACCGTGTTCGGCTCGCTGTTGTTCGCGCTGCAACGCGGCACCGCGCCGCGCCGGGTGGTCCGGGCGGTCGGCGACGCCCCGCGGGCGTCCGCGCTGCGGATCGGCGGCGTCCGGCTGCTGGTGGTGGCGTTCGTGTGCATCGGCGGCGTTTTCGGGACGGTGCAGGTATCGGTCACCGCGTTCGCCGAGGAGGCCGGCAGGCCCGGCCTGGCGGGCGCGCTGTACGCGGTCTTCGCGGGTGGCAGCCTGATCGCCGGTGCGGTCTACGGCGCGATCGCCTGGCGGCGGTCGGCGCACCGTCGCATGCTCGTGACGTTCGCGCTGCTGGCCCTGGGCACCGCACCGCTGTGGGCCATCCCCAGCGTGGGAATCATGGTGCCCGTCGCGTTGCTGTGCGGACTGGCGATCGCACCGACGCTGATCACCGGCTTCACCCTCGTCGACACACTGGTCCCGGCCGAGGCCAAGACCGAGGCGTTCACGTGGCTGACCGGCGCGATCGGCCTGGGCCTCGCACTCGGTTCGACCTTCTCCGGAATGCTCACCGACGCGCACGGCTCGGGCGCCGGATTCGCGCTCACCCTGGCGGCGGCCGGCATCGGCTTCCTGGTGGTGCTGACCGGGCAGCGACTGCTGCGACCGAGCGTGAATGTGACACCCATTACACCGTTGACCGCGACCGTGGTGGACGGATCTCCGGTGAATGCTGCACCATTGGCACTCGACAGGTGAGAGTGCCAGTACCCCGCTGACCTGTCTGTCGAAGGAGGACCAGACCGTGCCGACGTACCAGTACCAGTGCACCGCCTGTGGCGAGGGCCTTGAGGCCGTCCAGAAGTTCACGGACGACGCGCTGACCGAGTGCCCCGCCTGCCAGGGCAGGCTGCGCAAGGTCTTCTCGGCGGTGGGCGTGGTGTTCAAGGGCTCCGGCTTCTACCGCACCGACAGCCGAGGTTCGAGCACGTCCTCGACCCCGGCGGCGGCGTCGACCGGCTCTTCCTCGTCTTCGTCGTCCTCGGACGGCTCCTCGTCCTCGGGTTCGTCGTCCTCGTCGGGTTCGTCCTCGTCGGGTTCCTCGTCCTCCTCGTCCTCGTCGTCCTCCTCCTCGTCGTCCGGTTCGTCCGGTACGACGTCGACGGCGGCCTGAGCGATGGCGACCGGCGTGCTGCCGGCGGGAGTGGCTCCGGCCGAGATCGGCGTGATCGGCGGCTCCGGGTTCTACGCGTTCCTGGACGACGTCGTCGAGGTACGCGTGGACACGCCGTACGGCGCGCCCAGTGACGCCCTGTTCCTGGGCGAGGTGGCCGGCCGTCGGGTCGCCTTCCTGCCCCGGCACGGCCGCGACCACTCGATCCCGCCGCACCGGATCAACTACCGCGCCAACCTGTGGGCGCTGCGCGCCGTCGGGGTGACCCAGGTGCTCGCGCCGTGCGCGACCGGCGGCCTGCAGATCGAACTCGGTCCGGGCACGCTCGTGGTCCCGGACCAGTTGATCGACCGCACCACGGGCCGGACCCAGACCTTCTTCGACGGGCTGCCGCTCGCCGACGGAACGCTGCCGCCGGTCGTGCACACCACGTTCGCCGACCCGTACTGCGCGGACGGCCGCGCGGTGGTCGCCGCCCGGGCGCGCACCTCGGGCTGGGAGCCGGTGGACGGCGGCACCCTCGTGGTGATCGACGGGCCGCGCTTCTCCACCCGCGCCGAGTCCAAGTGGTACGCGGGCCAGGGCTGGTCGATCATCGGCATGACCGGCCACCCCGAGGCCGTGCTCGCCCGCGAACTCGGGCTCTGCTGCACCGCCATCGCCCTGGTCACCGACCTGGACGCGGGCGTCGAGGCGGGCGAGGGGGTCACCCACGCCGAGGTGATGGAGGTCTTCGCGGCCAACGTCGACCGGCTGCGCACGCTGCTGTTCGACGTGGTCGCGGCGCTGCCGAAGACGCGCTCGTGTGCGTGTGGCACGGCGGAGGTCGAGCGACCGGCCTAGCGTCGTCCGGCCTTCGTTCGTCGTGAAGGCCGTATTCGTGGCGAAGGCCGCTTCCCGGGTTCGGGAGGCGGCCTTTGTCGTGGGTGGGCGCTCGGGGTGGGCGGGGGTGTTCGCCGAGCGGGGGTGCTTGCCGGGGCCCCGGGGCGGGGCGTCACCCACAGGGGCCGGGCGTCACTCACTTGGGTGAATTCATGATCCCCAGGGGCGGAGTTGTGCACAGGCATCGAGGCACCTCGGCCGGCTCGGGACGCCGCGCGGCACGGTGGGAACGCGGCTCGACCCTCGTTTCCTGCCCCGGTTCCGGCGAGGGTCGGGCCGCACCCACCCGCTGCCCGCTGGAGGTGCGATGTCCCCTTCGGGATCGTTCGGAGCCCCGCCCGGTCCGTCGTTCGGCCCGCCGTTCCGGTCCGCGCCGGCCCCGCGCGCCCGGCCGCCGTGGCGCCGCGTGCTGGCTCGGCATCGACGCGGCCTGGCCGCGCTGTCGGCCGCCGTCGCGGTGCTCGCGGTGATCGTGGCGGTCCGCCCGACCCCGGCGCCGACCGGAGCGGTCCTGGTGGCCGCGCGCGATCTGCCCGCGGGCAGCACCCCCGGGCCCGCCGATCTGGCCCTGGTCGCATTGCCGACTGCCTTGCACCCGGCCGGAGTTCTGCACGCGGTCGGGCAGGCCACCGGGGTCGCACTGACCGGTCCGCTGCGCCGGGGCGAGCCGGTGACCGACGTCCGGGTGGCCCACCCCGGCGGCCCGCACGACCCGGGCACCGTGGTCCTGCCCGCGCGCTTCGCGGACGCCGACGCGGTGGCCGTACTGCGCCCCGGCGACCGGATCGACGTGCTGGCCGCACCCGCGCCCGAGCATCCCGGTCCGGCCCGGCTGATCGTCCCCGCCGCGATCGTGGTGGCCCGACCGACCGCGACCGGCTCCTCCGCCGGGGCCCTGCTGATCCTCGAAGTGCCCCGCACGGTCGCCGCCGAACTCGCGGGCGCGGCGGGGGGTTCGGTGCTGACCTATACCATCCACAGGTTCGTGGGCGGCCCTGTTGCGACGAATCGCGAATGACAGCAGACTCGTGCGAGTTGTCCGGCTTCATGGGGTATTCCGCGATTTTTACGGTCTTCGGCCTTGATCATCGGCCGGATCGCCCCGACGAGGCTTCGACCGATCAAGATCGATGGGAATCAAGCAGTGGGCGGCTTCAAGAAGTTCCTCATGCGCGGAAACGTCGTGGACCTGGCCGTGGCCGTGGTCATCGGCGCCGCGTTCACCGCGGTCGTGAACGCGTTCGTGAAGGGGATGATCAACCCCGTGGTGGGTGCCCTCGGCACCAAGAACCTGGACGGGTACACGTCATGCATCAAGGGCCCGTGCGGCGTCGACGCGAACGGCGAGGCGACCGGCGTGCAACTGCTGTGGGGCTCGGTCCTCGGCGCCGGACTGACCTTCCTGATCACCGCGGCGGTCGTGTACTTCCTGCTCGTGCTACCGCTCAACCACATGATGGAAAAGCGTAAGCGGGCCCTGGGCCACGCCGGCGAGAAGGAGCTCAGCGAGGCCGAACTCCTCGTCGAGATCCGCGATCTGCTCTCCCAGCGGCTCAACCCGGAGGCGGACCCCGGCCACGGTGTCACCGGGTCGGGCTCCTCCCGCTCCGACACCTGATCGATCGGCAACACCCGAGCAGGACCGGTCGCACTCCTGCGGGACGCACGCGAGACGGCGGGGCCGCGTCATCCTTCGAAGGATGA
>NZ_JBHZAV010000185.1:0-18302 GCF_042754445.1 Embleya sp. NPDC059213 | reverse complement strand
ACCCAAGGCTCCCGGCCGCCGGTGACCGTGGGACCAGGCCCACCTCCGCCGGCCCACGTCGATCGTTTAGCACTGAGCCACCCGCGCCCAACCCGACCAAGGCGCGACCGCCGGCCGCGAACACCCAACCACTCGGAAAGGCTCCCCGGCGGACCCGACGCAAGCACCCTCCCGCTCCGCCGTTGCCAGCGCCTTTCCGGCAAGCAACGCCCAGGTCTCGCCGGGGACTCAGGGCTCCCGGCCGCCGGTGACAGTGGGACCAGGCCCACCTCCGCCGGTCCACGTCGACCGTTTAGCACTGAGCCACCCGCTGCCCACCAAGACGCGACCGCCGGCCGCAACGGCCCGACCCACTCGGGAAGGCTCCCCGGCGGACCTCACCGGGCTCCCCTCCCGCTCCGCCGTTGCCGGCGCCTTTCCCGCCGAGCAACACCCGGGTCTCGCCGGGGGACCCAGGGCTCCTGACCGCCGGTGACGGTGGGACCGGGCTGATCTCCGCCGGTCCACGCCGACCGTTTAGCACTGAGCCACCCGCGCCCAACCCGACCGAAACGCGACCGCCCGCCGCGAACACCCGGCCCACTCGAAAAGGCCCTCCGGCGGACCCGACGCAAACACCCTCCCGCTCCGCCGTTGCCAGCGCCTTTCCCGCCGAGCAACACCCACGTCTCGCCGGGAAACCCAAGGCTCCCGGCCGCCGGTGACCGTGGGACCGGGCCGATCTCCGCCGGTCCACGCCGACCGTCCAGCACAGAGCCATCCGCCGCCGACCAACACCCGACCGCCGGCCGCGAACGCCCGGCCCACTCGGAAAGGCCCCCCGGCGGATCCGACGAAAGCACCCACCCACCCACCCACCCACCCACCCGCTCCGCCGTCGCCGGCTGCCCGCTGGGTCACGTGGGCGGTCGGCAGGGGGTTCGTTGGGCCTTTCGGGTGGGGCGGGGGGTGGGGGAGTAGTAGACCAGGTCGTTTTGTAGCCAGGTGGTGTAGGTGCGCAGGGGGCGGCAGGTGAGGGGGCCCAGGGAGCGGCCGGTGGCGATTTCGAAGGTGCTTGCGTGGGCGGGGCAGGTCAGGTGTTCGCCGGTGAGGGTGCCTCGGGAGAGGATCGCGCCGGCGTGGGGGCAGCGGTCCTCGAAGATGTGGACCGTGTCGCCGTGGCGCAGCAGGGCGAGCGGCGGGCTGGTGGCGATTCGCTTCGGGACGTCCTCGGGGAAGCTCGTGAGCGGACCCAGGCACACCGGTGGGCGCTCCCGGCGGAATGGCGACATGTGGCCCCCGGGGTTGGTGGTACCGCCTCAGGTTAGGCAGTACTGCCTTGGTTTGCCAGCACCGGGTTGTGATGCGCGTGACCACGGGAAGTCTTTCTTCCCGCAAAGCTTCTGACGTACCGTCAGTTCAGCGCCTAGGCTCTGGCTCTGCCATGCCCGGCGCCGTACCCCCGGCCCCGGCTTCCCGCGCGGAGGACACGTGTCTGACCCGATCTACGACGCCACCACTCTCTGGGAGCTGGTGGAGCGCCGCGCGGCGGCGACTCCCGATGTGCCCATGTTGCTCGACCCGGAGGACCGCAAGGTCACCTTCGGTGAGTTCAAGGCGTGGGCGGAGCGCGTGGCCGCGGGCTATCACGCGCTCGGCGTCACCGCCGGCACCCGCGTGACCTGGCAGTTGACCACCCGGATCGAGTCCATCGTGGTCTCGTTCGCGCTGGCCCGGCTCGGCGCGGTGCAGAATCCGATCATCCCGTTCTACCGGGAGAAGGAGGTCGGGTTCTGTCTGCGGCAGACCGACGCCGAATTCTTCCTGTGTCCGCGCAGTTGGAAGGGCTTCGAGTTCCTCGCGATGGGCGAGGCGCTCGCGAAGGACCTGGCGAAGCCGCCGCTGGTGCTGGTGGCCTACGACGAACTGCCCGAGGGCGACCCGGCGGACCTGCCGCCCGCGCCGACCGACGGCGACGAGGTGCGCTGGCTCTACTACACGTCCGGGACCACCTCCGACCCGAAGGGCGTCCAGCACAGCGACTCGACGCTGCTCGCGGGCGGCAAGGGCCTGGCCGTCGCGCTCGACATGTCGCAGAGCGACGTCGGCTCGATCGCCTTCCCGTACGCGCACATCGCCGGCCCGGACTACATCGTCACGGTGCTCGCCTCCGGCTTCCCGGCCGTGATCGTGGAGAACTTCGACCCGGCCGGCGTGGTGCCCGTGTACAAGCGGCTCGGCGTCACCATGGTGGGCGGCTCGACCGCGTTCTATGTCGCGTTCCTGAACGAGCAACGCAAGCAGCCGGGCGAGAAGATCATTCCGACCCTGCGGATCGTCTCGGGCGGTGGCGCGCCCAAGCCGCCGGAGCTGGTCGCCGAGGTGCGCGACGAGATGCGGGCGATCCTGTGCCACGGGTACGGGATGACCGAGGTCCCGATGATCGCCCAGGGCGGCCCGCACGACTCCGAGGACCAGCGTTCCTACACCGAGGGCAAGCCGGTGAGCGGGATCGAGGTGCGCATCGCGCGGGCCGACGGGACGGTCGCGGACACCGGCGAGGAGGGCGAGGTCCGGCTGCGCGGGCCGATGGTGTTCAAGGGGTACACCGACCCCGCGCTGACCGCCGAAGCGTTCGACGAGGACGGCTTCTTCCGGACCGGCGACCTGGGCCGGGTGCGGGCCGACGGGCACCTCTCGCTCACCGGACGGCTCAAGGACGTGATCATCCGAAAGGGTGAGAACATTTCGGCGCGGGAGATCGAGGACCTGCTCTTCGCCCACCCCAAGGTCGCCGACGCGGCGGTGATCGGCCTGGTCGACCGCGAGCGTGGCGAGCGGGTCTGCGCCGTGATCGAGCGGCAACCGGACGAGGCGGACCTGACCTTCGCCGAGATGGTCGCCTACCTGCGCGAGTCGGGTCTGATGACGCAGAAGATCCCGGAGCAGTTGGAGCTGGTCGACGCGCTGCCTCGGAACGAGACGTTGCGCAAGGTGTTGAAGTTCAAGCTTCGCGAGGAGTACGACAAGAAGCCTTGGACGCCCGCTCGCTGACGGTCGATCAGATGGTCGGTCGGTAGGCGCTAGGGAGTTTCTGCTTTGGCTGATGCCCCGTCATCCACGCGGTGACGGGGCATCAGGTCTTTACTTCCAGGCGGCCAGTACGGCGGGCACCGTGGTGATCGTGGCGATCGCGTTGAAGGTGTTCGCGAGCACGGCCTCGGCGTATTCGGGCGGGAATCCGGCCACCGCCTCGCGGGGTACGACGAACTGGAAGCCGGCGTTGACCGCGTCCATCGCGAAGTTGAGCATGCCGACGTTGAGCGAGACGCCGACCCCCACGATCGTGCGCACGCCCAGGTTGCGCAGGATGGCGGCGAGTCCGGTGTCGGCCATCGGGCCGAGCCCGTGATAGCGGGAAAGCACCAGGTCGCAGGGGTCGACGGTGATGCCGTCGGCCACCGCGGCGGCGGGTGAGCCCGGTTCCAGGAGGATCGGCGACTTGGCCGCGGCACCGAACATCCGGGCGTTGGCGTTCGCGCCCAGACCGTCCGGGCGGCGGACCGCCAGGCAGTGCACGACCGGGAGTTCGGCTCGACGGGCGGCCTTGGCGAGGCGGTCGACGGTCGGAATCAGCTCCCGGGTGTGTGCGGTGAGCGCGGGGAATACCGCGTGGGTGCCGATCACCCCGTTCTGGCATTCCTGGGTGACCAGCGCGGTGTGCGCGGGGGCGATCAGTTCTTCGAGATGCAGGGCCATCCGTGATTCTCCTGACGTTGAGTCAGCTTGTGGTTCCCTCGGCTCAGAGATTACGCTAAATCTGACGGTCCATCAGATTTCAGTGAGCGGGAGGGGCCGATGAGCACCAACCAGCCCGGACAGGCTGCCACGCAGTCCGGAAACTCCTTCGGTGAACTGCCGAAGATCATCAGCGTCGATGACCATGTCATCGAGCCGGCACACCTGTTCGAGCGCTGGTTGCCGAAGAAGTACCACGAGCGTGGACCCAAGCCGGTCACCACCGGCATCGGCACGCTCGAGTACACCGGCGCGAGCTACAAGATCACCACCGACCCGAACGGTCCGCCTGCCGACTGGTGGTTCTACGAGGACCTGCGCTTTCCGTACAAGCGCAACATCGCCGCCGTCGGCTTCAGCCGCGACGAGATGACCCTCGAAGGCATCACCCGCGGCGAGATGCGCCCCGGGTTGTACGACCCGGCCGAGCGGCTCAAGGACATGGACGTCAACCATGTCGAAGCCTCGTTGTGCTTCCCGACCTTCCCGCGGTTTTGCGGCCAGACCTTCTCGGAGGCCGCGGACAAGGAGGTCGCGCTCGCGTGTGTGCGTGCCTACAACGACTGGATGGTCGAGGAGTGGTGCGGCGACTCCGGCGGTCGGCTGATCCCGCTGATCATCATCCCGCTGTGGGACGTGCAGCTCGCGGTCGAGGAGATCAAGCGCAATCGTGCCCGGGGCGTCACCGCGGTGTGCTTCAGCGAGATTCCCGCGTTCCTCGGTCTGCCCAGCATCCACACCGGTTACTGGGACCCGTTCTTCGAGGTCTGCGCGGACCTGGGCGTGACGATCAACATGCACATCGGCTCGTCCTCGACGATGCCGGCCGCGTCGCCGGACGCCCCCGCGGCGGTGCAGGCGTCGCTCAGCTTCAACAACGCGATGGCCTCGATGGCCGACTTCATCTTCGCGGGCGTCCCGGCGCGCTTCCCGAAGATCAAACTGGCCTACTCCGAGGGTCAGATGGGCTGGATCCCGTACGCCCTGGAGCGGATGGACGACGTCTGGCTGGAGCACCGCGCGTGGGCGGTCACCGGTGAGGTGCTGCCCGAGGCGCCGTCGTACTACTTCCGGCGGAACATGTTCGCGTGCTTCTTCCGGGACCGGCACGGGGTGAACTCGCTCGACGTGATCGGCGAGGACAACGTCACGTTCGAGACCGACTACCCGCACGTCGACTCCACGTGGCCGCACACCAAGAAGATCGCCGAGGAGCACCTGGCCGGGCTGGGTGCGGAGACGGTCTACAAGATCATCCGGGGCAACGCGATCCGGATGCTCGACCTCGACTTCGACAAGGACCGGGTGGCTTCGGTCGCGGCGGTCTGATTCGGCGGGTGAACACCCGGCGCCGTCGTGGCCTCGCCGCAGTCGAGTGCGGTGCGGCGACTCGGCGCCCGGGTGTTCATCGGTTCAGCGGTAAGGGGCGGCTCGTCGGATCCCGGCGGGCCGCTTCCGAGGTATTCCGACTCGCGTCGGCACACGTCGTCAGCACACCGGAGGGGCCTGGAATGAGTGGGATCTGCGAGGGGCGCGTCGTCATCGTCACCGGTGCCGGCGGCGGCATCGGGCGCGAGCACGCGCTGGCGTTCGCCCGTGAGGGCGCGCACGTGGTGGTCAACGACATCGGCGCCTCGCGCCAGGGCGACGGGCGTTCGCTCGGTCCGGCCCAGCAGGTCGTGGCCGACATCGAGGCGCTGGGCGGCAAGGCGGTCATCAACGCGGACGACGTCGCCGACTGGGCGGGCGCGGAGCGGCTGGTGCAGACCGCCATCGACACGTTCGGTCGATTGGACGTGGTGGTCAACAACGCGGGCTTCCTGCGCGACCGGATGTTGGTCTCGCTCGGCGAGGACGAGTTCGACGCCGTGGTCCGGGTGCACCTCAAGGGCCACTTCGCGGTGATGCGCCACGCGGGCGCGTACTGGCGCGCGCAGGCCAAGGCGGGCGCGACGATCGACGCGCGGCTGATCAACACCACCTCCGGCGCGGGCCTGATGGGCTCGGTCGGGCAGGGCAACTACGCGGCGGCCAAGGCCGGCATCACCTGTCTGACCCAGATCGCGGCGGTGGAGATGGGCCGATACGGCGTGACCGCCAACGCGATCGCGCCCGCCGCGCGGACCCGGATGACCGAGGAGGCGATGCCGGACATGGTGCGCAAGCCCGAGGACGGCAGCTTCGACTTCTACGACCCGGCGAACATCTCGCCGCTGGTGGTCTGGCTCGGTTCGGCGCAGTCGCGCGAGGTGACCGGGCGGGTGTTCGAGGTCGAGGGCGACAAGGTCTCGGTGGCGACCGGTTGGCAGCACGGTCCGGAGGCGAGTGCGGGCCGTCGGTGGGAGCCGGCCGAGCTCGGTCCGGTGGTGGCGAAGCTGCTCGACGAGGCGCCGACGCCGACGCCCGTGTACGGGGCCTGAGTTCCGCCTTCTCATCCGGTCATCCGGCTTTCGGCTTTTCGGTCCTGTGGCCGGTGGGCCGTGCGGTTGCCCGAGCATTCGACCTTTCGTCCGACAGGGAGTCGAGAACCATGGACCTCCGGTATACCGAGGCCGAGGAGAGTTTTCGCGCGGAATTGCGCGCGTGGCTCGACCGGGCCATTCCGTTGCTGCCGGCCAAGCCCGACCGCAACGACTGGCCGGGTCGGCGGGCCTACGACACGGCCTGGCAGCGGTTGTTGTTCGAGGCCGGCTACGCGGGTCTGCACTGGTCGGTCGAGGCGGGCGGCAAGGGGGCCACGCCGACCGAGCACCTGATCTTCCTGGAGGAGACCGAGCGGGCCGGCGCGCCGTACGTGGGCGCGAACTTCGTCGGCCTGCTGCACGCCGGACCGACCATCGACGCGGCCGGCACCGACGAGCAGCGGCGCCGGTATCTGCCGGGCATCCTGCGCGGCGACGACGTGTGGTGTCAGGGCTTCTCCGAACCCGGCGCGGGCAGCGACCTCGCCTCGCTGCGCACCCGGGCGGTCCGCGACGGTGACGACTACGTCGTCAACGGCTCGAAGATCTGGACCTCGCACGCGGAAGTCGCGGACTACTGCGAGATGTTGGTACGCACCGACCCGGACGCCCCGAAGCACAAGGGGATCACCTGGCTGATCGTGCCGATGGACACGCCGGGCATCACCATCCGTCCGCTGGAGACGGTGATGGGTACCTCGGAGTTCGCCGAGGTGTTCTTCGACGACGTGCGGGTGCCGGTGGCGAACCGGGTCGGCGAGGAGAACGACGGCTGGCGGGTCACCATGGTCACGCTGTCGTTCGAGCGGGGTACCGCGTTCGTCAGCGAGGTGGTCGCCTGTCAGCGGTTGCTGCGTGAACTCGCGGCGCTGGCCAAGAAGGTGACGCGGCGTCAGGCAAGTGCTTGGGACGACCTCGCGCTTCGGCGCGAACTCGGGCACCTGACCGCCGAGTTCGAGGCGCTGTGGGCCTTGACCAAGTGGAACGTGTCCGAGGCGCAGCGCTCCGGGGTGCCGGGGGTCGGCGGTTCGGTGTTCAAGCTGCGGTTCTCCGAGACGAAGCAGAAGGTCTACGACCTGGCGCACCGGCTGCTCGGCCGCGCGGCGCTGGCCGTGGACGACGTCGCGGGGCTGCCCAGCGGCTCGTTGATGGACGAGCGGCTGTCGTCGCTGTCGTACACGATCGCGGCGGGCACGTCGCAGATCCAGCGCAACATCGTGGGCGAGCGCATCCTCGGCCTGCCGAAGGAACGGTGATCGGGCATGGATTTCCAACTGAGCGAGGACCAGCGCGATCTGCGCTCCGGCGTACGGGAGTTCTGCGAGGGCCGGTTCGGCCGGGAGCGGATGCGGGCGCTGGTGGACACCGCGCCGGTGCCCGGGATGGTGGACCGGGCGTTGTGGCGGGAGTTGGCCGAGACCGGGTTCTTCTCGCTGCGGATCGCGGAGGAGGCGGGTGGCGTCGGGCTCGGGATGGCCGAGGCGGCGTTGGTGTACGAGGAGGCGGGTCGGGTGTTGCTGCCCGGGCCGCTGGTGGCCACGCACCTGGCGGCTTCGCTGCCGGGGGATCTGGGCACGGACGCGGCGGCCGGCGACGCGGTGGTCGGGGTGGTCGAGGGTGATTCCTGGCCGCTGCTGATCGAGCATCTGGACGCGCTGGATTGTTTGTTGGTGCTGACGGACGAGGGCATTCGACTGGTCGACCCGCGGGTGGTGCGGGGCACGGCGGTGGCGCATCCGGTGGATCCGTTCACGCCGGTGACCGCGGTGGACGCGCTGCCGGCGGGCGAATTGGTGGCCGACGCCGCGGTCGCGGAGCAGTGGCGCCGGATCGGCGCGGTGCTCACGGCGGCGCTCCAGCTCGGGATCGCGGGACGGCTGACCGAGTTGGCCACGCAGTATGCCAAGGAGCGCGAGCAGTTCGGTCGGGTGATCGGCGGGTTCCAGGCGGTCAAGCACCTGTGCGCGGACATGCTGGTGCGCACCGAGTTGGCGCGGGCGGCGGTGTACGCGGCGGCTGTGACGTTGGACGACCCGGCGGTGGGCGACGCGGAGATCGCGGTGCTCACGGCCAAGGTGATGGGCGACGACGCGGCGACGCGCAACGGCAAGGACGCCACGCAGGTGCACGGCGGGATGGGGTTCACCTGGGAGGTGGACGTGCATCTGTACCTGAAGCGGGCCTGGGTGCACGCGACGCAGTTCGGCGGGGCGGAGGAGAACGAGGAGGCGTTGGCGGGGACGCTGTAGGACCCGCGTCGGCCGGGTCGGGCTTCGGCTCACCCGGCGGCGTCGCGCCGGGCGCGGGCGGCTTTCCGGATCGGAGGCCGCCCGCGCCGGCTCACGGGCGGGCGGATCGCCGGATGCGCACGATGTCGTGGTCGTGGCCGATGGAGAAGCCGGCGCCGTCCGGGTCGGCGAAGTGGGTCAGCACGTACCGTTCGAGGTCCTCGTGGGTCGGGCGGGCGTCCAGCTCGGCCAGATTCGGGACGTTCGCCATGAACTCGGCCACCGCGAGGGTGTCGGCCCGGTTGTCGGAGTGAAAGCGCACGGGCAGGGTCTCGACGGTGCAGGACTCGACGAGGTCCTCGTGGCCCGTGCGCAGCGCGTCGGTGGTCGCCGCCAGGTCGAAGCGGATGCCGAAGAAGTGCCGGACCAGTTGCATGCACTCGCTGTTCGGATTCTGGAGCGCCAGGACGAGTTCGCCGCCCGGCCGGACCCAGCCCAGGAACCGTCGGACGGTGGGCAACCACTGCGACTGCGGCAGGTAGTAGAGCATGTGCGAGCACAGCGCGAAGTCGGCGAGGGTGCCCGGGTTCGCCGTCTCGACGGGATCGGGCAGCACCCGGGCGTCCGGGCAGGCCCGGCGGAGGGCGTCGCGCATGTAGCTGCCGGGTTCGATGGCGATCGTGTGTTCGAAATAGCCGCCCACATGCCGGGTGGTCGTCCCGGACCCGGCGCCGATGTCGAGGAACACCGAACGGTGGGGCAGTTGTTCGACCAGGGCGCTCAGGTGGGCGTGGGTCACGGCCTTCTCGTCCGACCCCGCGAGGAAGAGTTCGAAGGCTCGGCGGTAGTCGTCCCCCGCGACGTCCAGGATGCGGATCGGGTCGGACGGATCGGCTTCGGTCGGGGGCAACGCCATGTCGGTTCGGCCTCCTGACGAGGAAGACTTCGCTGGTTGTGGGCGGGTCGGGGGGCGCTGGGCGGGTGATGGTGCACGGGTGGGCCGCGATGCGCCGGGTGAATCGCGGTGCGCCGGGCGGGCGGGTGCGTTGCGCAGCACGCTACGGGATGCCCGCCCGGGTCAGCCGGATGCCGGGACCTTCGTGCGGGTCGTGGTCGTGGGCGTGTTCGGGACGTGCGGGCGGCCGGGCCACCGGAAGGTCCGGCCGGTGTCGAGGGCCGGCGCCGGCACCAGGATCGAGCGGACCAGGAAGGTGTCGAACAGGACGCCGAGGGCGACCGGGGTGCCGATCTGGATGAAGGCGACCTGGGGTGCCGTAGTCGGCGTGGCGAAGGTGGCGGCCAGGACCGCGCCGGCGCCGGTGATCACGCCGCCGGTGGCGGTCGGGCCGGTCGGTACGGCCGATTCGTGGGCGCGATGTTCGGATTCCTCGCGGATCCGGGAGATCAGGAAGATGTTGTAGTCCGCGCCCAACGCGACCAGGAACAGGAAGCCGACCAGCATGACCTGTACGTCTATCGCCGGGAAGTCCAGGACGTGCCGGAACAGTTGCCGGCTCAGGCCCAGGGCGGCGGCGTAGGACGGCAGCACGGTCGCCATCAGCAACAGCGGGGCCATTCGAGGGTGGCGTCGTCGTGGGTGTCGTTCGCGCTTGGGGACGGTGCGGCGGTGGTCAGGGTGATGGCGCCGGCGATCAGGATCAGCCAGGCGAGCAGCACGAGTCGGACGTGACGCCTGCCCTCGGCGGGGGCGGTGGACCGGTTTCGGGCAGGGGAGGCCGACTTGCCTGTGCGGAACACGGGATGTTCTCCTCGTGGGTGGATGAGCGCGCTCGTGAAGACACGTCCTCGCGGACGTGGGGCGCGGTCTCCGTGATCCGGGCCGTCGAGCTGCAACTCGACGGCCCGGAGTTGTTCGGGGCCGGGTGCCGGCCGGGGCTCAGGTTTCGGTGGGCGAGCCCGCCGGGGGCTCGGGGAACGCGAGGAAGCGGGTCAGGACGGTGCGGGCCTCGGGGGGCGGGTGGTGGTGGGGTGCCGGGAGGCTTCGGGCCCGGTGAGGTGGATCGTGCCGGTTGGGGGTCCATTGACAGTTCTCGGGTCTGCGGATATTTCTGACTGGTCGTCAGATCAGCGTGGGCAGCAGCAGGGAGCCAGTCATGGAGCGCGACTTCGAGAGCCGGACCGGAGCGGTCGTGGTGGTCGGCGCGGGCGGCGGGATCGGTGCTGCGATCTGTCGGATGTTCGCCGAGCGCAGCGCGGATCTGGCGGTCACCTATCGCAACGGGGCCGCCGCGACCGAGGCCGTGGCCGAGCAGGCCAGGTCCGAGCACGGCCGGCGGGCCCGGGCGTGGCAGGTCGATCTGACCGACGCGGACGCGGTGGCGACCTTCGTGGACGCGGCGGCGAAGGAGTTCGGCGGGGTGCACACGGTGGTGTACGCGTCCGGGCCGCACGTGCCGATGGTGCACCTGAGTCGGGTCACCCCGGCCCAGTACCGCGAGCAGCTCGACGGCGACGCGGCCGCGTTCTTCAACCTGGTGCACCCGTCGCTGCCGCACCTGCGCGCGGCGGGCAACGGCAGCCTGGTCGCGGTCACCACGGCGGCGACGAGCCGATTCCCGGTTCGGGACGGGCTGTCCTCCTGTACCAAGAGCGCGGTCGAGGCGATCGTGCGCGGCATCGCGGCCGAGGAGGGCCGATTCGGGGTGCGGGCGAACAGCGTCGGCCCGGGCATGCTCACCGACGGCATGGCCGCGCGGCTGATCGACAGCGGCGACCTGGACGAGCGCGCGCTGGACGTCGCGCGGGGCAACATCCCGCTGCGGCGCTTCGGGCGGGCGGCGGACATCGCCGAGGCGGTCTGCTTCCTGGCCTCGGACCGGGCGGGCTTCATCAGCGGTCAGAAGCTGGATGTGGACGGTGGCTACGGCGTGTGACGACGCCGCGCGGAGCGGTGGCCACGGTGTCCGACGACGTCTCGCAAAGCGGTGGCCACGGTGTCCGACGAAGCCGCGCAAAAGTTTTCCGTTGTGGATGTCGAGAACGCGTGGCCTGCTCCGTCCCAGGGGCGAAGGTGACCAGAATGGGTCGCCCCGGCACCAGGAGAACACCATGGCCAAGTACTTGCTGCTCAAGCACTACCGAGGCGCCCCGGACGCGGTCAACTGCGTGCCGATGGACCGGTGGACGCCGGAGGAGGTCTCGGCCCACGTGCAGTACATGAACGACTTCGCGGACCGGCTGAAGGAGACCGGCGAGTTCGTCGACGCCCAGGCGCTCGCCCCCCAGGGCGCGTGGGTCCGTTACGACGGCGAGGGCCGCCCGCCGGTCACCGACGGACCGTTCGCCGAGACCAAGGACCTCATCGCCGGCTGGATGGTGATCGACGTCGACACCTACGAGCGGGCCGTCGAGCTGGCCGGGGAACTGTCGGCCGCCCCCGGGGCGGATGGCAAGCCGATTCACGAGTGGCTCGAGGTGCGCCCGTTCCTGGGCTCCTCGCCGACCGTCACGGAGTGACCGCTTCCGTGAACGAGGCCCTGCTTCGGAGCCTCACCCCGAAGGTGCTCGGGATCCTCGTCCGCCGCGGAGCCGACTTCGCGGCGGCCGAGGATGCCGTCCAGGACGCGCTGATCGAGGCGATCCGCTTGTGGCCGGCCGACCCGCCCCGGGACCCCAAGGGCTGGCTGGTCACCGTGGCCTGGCGCAAGTTCCTCGACGCGACCCGGGCGGATGCCGCGCGCCGTCGGCGGGAGGACCTCGTCGACGAGGAACCGGCACCCGGACCCGCACCGGTGCAGGACGACACGCTCCAGCTCTACTTCCTGTGCGCCCACCCCTCGTTGACGCCGTCCTCCGCGGTCGCGCTCACGCTGCGCGCCGTCGGCGGGCTGACCACCCGCCAGATCGCCCAGGCGTACCTGGTGCCCGAGGCCACCATGGCGCAGCGCATCAGCCGGGCCAAGCGCACCGTTTCCGGCGTACGGTTCGAGCAACCCGGCGACGTCGCCACCGTGTTGCGCGTCCTGTACCTGGTCTTCAACGAGGGCTACTCCGGCGATGTCGACCTCGTCGCCGAGTCGATCCGGCTCACCCGGCAGCTCGCGGCCATGATCGATCACCCCGAGGTGGCGGGGCTGCTCGCCCTGATGCTGCTCCACCACGCCCGGCGGGCCTCCCGTACCGCGCCCGACGGCAGCCTGGTGCCCCTCGCCGAGCAGGACCGCAGCCTTTGGGACACCGCGGCGATCGCCAAGGGCATCGGGATCCTCCAGGCGGCCCTGGCCCGGGACCGGCTGGGCGAGTTCCAGGCCCAGGCCGCCATCGCGGCACTGCACGCCGACGCGCCCACCGCCGAGGAGACCGACTGGGTGCAGATCGTCGAGTGGTACGACGAACTGGCCCGCCTCACCGACAGCCCGATCGTCCGGCTCAACCGTGCGGTGGCCGTCGGTGAGGCCGACGGGGCGCGCGCCGGGCTGGCGGCGCTCGCGGATCTGGACGACGCGCTGCCCCGGTACACCGCGGTGGCGGCGTACCTGCACGAGCGCGACGGCGATCCGACGACGGCGGCACGGTTGTACGCGGAGGCGGCCGGGAAGGCGTCCAACCTTGCGGAGCGGGATTACCTGACCCGTCGGGCCGCGCGGATCAATGCCGGGCGGGGGCGCTGACCGGTCCTCGGCGAGTGCCCCGGCCCGGCGTTTCGCCCCGGGTCAGGACGTGGTCGGTTCCACCGGGATCCACAGGGCCGCGTGCGCCTGGGTGCCGTTCTCGTCCTCGAAGGGGCGGACCCGGAGGATCTCCGGACCGGGGCGGCTTCGGTACGGGTTGGCGGGGAACCACTCGGTGAAGATGTCGCGCCACAGGTATTGGAGTGCCTGTGGGTAGGGGCCGGTGTTCTCGAAGACCGCCCATGTGCCGGGTGGGACGGCGAGTGTGTCGAGGTCGTGGGTGTCGTGGTGGTCGTTGCGGTCTTCTCGGTTGTCTCGGTTGTCGTTCGGGATCCGAGTGCTCGTCACGACGCCGTGCCAGTAGTCGAGTTCGGTTCCTTCGGCGCGACCGGGGTCGAGGTCGTCGGTGACCGCGACGATCCCGTCCGGGTCCTGGTCGGACAGGGTCTTGATCCGGTCGGTCGTCTCCCGGTCGATGCCCTGTACGAAGGCGGCGATCGCCGGGTTCACGCCCTCGTGGACGAGCGGGACCCGGGCCTTTTTGCCGACCACGTGGAACGCGTTCTTGTGCACGATTCGATATCGCATGCTGCTGCTCCCCTCGATGACGAGTCGGAAGGACATCCGCGGCTGTGAGCTGAGCACCGCACCGGTACGCCGGGCCTCGCCGGGCCCCACGCCGTGCATGGCGCGGAACGCCCGGGCGAACGCCTCACCCGAGGAGTAGCCGTGGCGTACGGCGACCTCCAGCAGGGTGCGCTCGTCGGCCAGCACCTCGGCAGCGGCCAGGGTTAGCCGTCGGCGTCGGATGTACTCCGACAGCGGCATCCCGGCCAACGCGGAGAAAACGCGGCGGAGGTGGTACTCCGACGTCATGGCGATCCGCGCCAATTCGGCTGCGTCGATCTCGTGGTCGAGATGCGACTCGATGTGGTCGAGGGCTCGGTTCAACTGCTCCAGCACTTGTGGACTCTCCTTCTTCCTTCCTTTCCTTGCACCGCCACGTTAGGAAGCGTGTGGTGGGGCGGACCCGACATCCTGTGCCCGGTTCGGTCGGGTGGCAGCCGACCGGCGGGGGCTTTTGGTTGGCATGGGTCGTGTCGAGGATGGGGATCTGCGCCTGGGAACGAGCGATCGTGACATGGAAGCGCGCCGGGTCCCGTCTCGAGCCCCGGTCCGAGACGAGTTCGACGACGAGGTACGTACGCGATGCGAAAGATCATCTACTCCCTGCAGGTGTCCCTCGACGGCTTCATGGAGGGGCCGAATCGGGAGATCGATTGGCATCTGGTCGACGACGAGCTGCACCAGTATTTCAACGACTGGTTGCGCACGATGGGCGGCTTTTTGACCGGTCGGGTCACTCATGAGCTGATGGCGGACTTCTGGCCGACGGCGGACGCGGATCCGGCGAATGCCGGGCCGATGGCGGAATTCGCGGGCATCTGGCGGGACATGCCGAAGATCGTGTACTCCCGGACGCTGGAGCGGGCCGACTGGAACACCACGATCAAGCGGGAGGTGGTGGCCGAGGAGATCTCGGCGCTCAAGGCGGAGCCGGGTGGTGACCTGGTGGTGGGCGGCCCGGATCTGGCGGATACGTTTCGGCGGATGGGTCTGATCGACGAGTACGCGGTCCATGTGCATCCGGTGTTGATCGGGCGTGGCAGGCCGATGTTCCGGCTGATGGATGGGATTACGGATCTTCGGCTGGTCGAGAATCGGACTTTCGGGAATGGGGTCGTCCGGTTGGTCTATCGGGTGCGGTGAGGGGTGGTGGTGGGCCGCTGTGCACCGGGGTTCGGAGTTCGGGGTTCGGGCGTGCGGCTCGGGGTTCGGGGTTTGCGGCTTGGCTTGGGCCTTGGTGCACCGGTCTGCTCGATCGTCTTCCTCCGATGGTTTGGGAGGGTGATCCGGGCCCGGAAGTAGTCTCTCGATGCATGACGTCGGATCCGCCCGCTGTTGCGGAGTCTCGCGACCGGGGCCGTACTGCGAGACCGGTGTCGAGGAGGCCGACGACGACGCGCTGATCGGGAAGCTCCGTGCCCGGGCATGGGATCCCGCGCTGCGCTTCGACATGGCGCACATGGTCGAGATCTTTGCGGATGTTTCCTGCGGGCCGCTGTTCCCGCCGATTTCGCCCGCCGAGGTCGAACTCGCCGAGAGCCGAATCGGGAGCCGCCTGCCCGGGTTGCTTCGGCGCGTCTACACCGAGGTCGCCGGGGACGACGCGCTCGGCCGATGAGGGTCGACTTTCGATCCGGTGCGTATTGCGTGCCCGCCGATACGGGCGGCGTGACGCAGTCGTTCGTGGTCACGGGTCGACTCCGGAGGAAGAACTGCCGCCGCTATGCCGGGTGTTGCGCACCGGGCGCCGGTGTCGCCTTGACGGGCAGGTCAGCGTCTTGTTCCGGTCCCAGCCACCGACAAGCCGACGGGATGCTGCCGGAACCCGCGACGCTGCGTGAGTCTCCCGAACAGGCCGTCGAATACTGCTACTTCACGGGATGTTGCCGATCGGGGCCGCCGTCGACGAACCACCGGTGGGGCTTCACGCAACGGCATTGAGGGGTGGGGGCGTTCGTGACTTGTTCAGTGGACGGCGAGTGGGTGAAGTGCTCCGAGGTGGTGCGTGCCGGGTGGGAGTGTGGAGATGGGATCGGTTGGGGTGGCCTGCATGGCCACTCAGTCCGAGTAGCGCGCGGGTGGCGGGGCCGCGTTCGGGTCGGAGAGGTTCGTGGCGAGCCACTTTCGGTAGGAGACCATCCACGGGCCGGCCGTGCCGCCTGCGCGGTAGTCCTCCAGGATCCCGTTGACTCGGCGGACGAGGTCGGTGTCGTTCGGATTCATCGCGACCCCGTACAGCGTCTCGTCGAGGCGTGGCTCCAGAACGCTGATCATCGGATCCTGCGCGGCCAGTCCCGCGGCGAGCGAACCGTGTGTGAGGATCGCGTCGGTCTGCCCCTCCTGTAGGCGCACCAGGCAGTCGAGATGGTTGTCGGCCAGGTCGACGATCGCGCCGAGGTTCGCCTGTGCCAGCACGTCCACGGCCGTGGTGCCGGCGCCCACGCACACCCGCCGCCCGCGCAGCCCCGCGTCGAACGCCCGCACGGGCGACCCCTTGGGCACCACGAGTTGCTGGCCGCTGCGGAAGTAGACGGTGGAGAAGGCCACTTCGGCCTTGCGTTGGCACGTGATGGTCATCGTCCGCACCATCACGTCGACGTCTTTGGCCAGGATTCGCGCGACTCGCTGGTCGGGGGACATGGTCACGAACTTGACCCGGGCGCCCGGGCCCAGGATCCCGCGCGCGATCGCCCACACGATGTCGATGTCGAACCCGACGATCTCACCCGTTGCCGGGTCCGCGGACCCCCACAGATAACTGTTGAGGTCGACGCCCGCGACCAGAAAACCGCGCCGGCGGATCCCTGCGATCGCCGGCCCCTCGACGTCCGACGGCCGCAGACTGGCCCACGGATCGCACCCGCCCGGCGCGGCCGACGGCGTGGCGGGCGATGTGATGGGCGATGTCGCAGCAGGCGCTCCGGCAACCACCGTGGGCGCCGGGGGGCGCGTGGGCGGGGAACCACCGCACCCGGCGGCAATCCCCATGAGCACGACCACGAGCAGACACCGGGCGATCAGCTTCACCGGCCGTACGCGCATCGTCCGCCACGTCCTTTCCTTACGGTGCCCGCCGGACGTGCCGGCGCGCACGGTCCGCGCACGGCCCGGGACTCGATCGGCGCCATCGTTGCATCCCGACGGGGGGCACGTGTGGGCATCTCCCTACGCCACTCTCTGTGCCACTGGCACTACGCTGCCTGCTCGGCAAAATGCCGCTGTGGCGTGCCGCCGGAGCGGGCACTCGGCGAGCGGTACGGCGTGCGCCCGTCTTCTGCGGCGACCAGGACACCGGTCTCGGCCTCGCGTCCGCCAAAGTGGTCGTCGGGCGTATCGGATGGTTGCCGGCTGGGAAGTACTCGGCGCGTCCTTGCCCCGCAGTCGGTGCTGATGCGCACGGTTGGATGAAGCTCTTTGTTTGGCACGGGAGTTGCAGAAGTCGTGGGATCTGTGACCGGAATCGTTCGTACGTCGCCGTAGGTGTGGGGGAGTGACCGCCGGTGGGGCCGGCTCAAGGTTGTCCCGTGACTCGCGAGGTGAGGTTGCCGCATCGGCCGAGGGGAAACCGCCGGCGGCGCGGCTGATTCCTGCGGTAGGAGTGGGGACATGGCAAGAAGTGCCCACCACATGGGCCGCAACGCCGTCCGCTCCGGGCAGGCGGATTCACGTTCCCGGAGGCCGTGGCGGGCGGTCGTGGTGCGCGATCTCCGCTATAGCGCTAAGCGGTTGCGCTCGGCTGCGCTGGAAGGGCGGCGCCCGATGCCGCAAGAGGTACAGCGGTCCGTTGCCGTGCACTCCTTTGCCCGCAGTGGTACGCGCGGAGGGTCGGTGGCCGCCATCGCCTACGTCGAGGAGCGGCGCGCTCGTCAGGTGACACGACGTCGGCTGCACCTGCTTCGAGCCGGACTGGTGTCGGACATGGAGATCGAACCGGGGCGCCACCGGCACAGCGCCTGTTGGCTTGCCTGAAGGTTGTCGCGCTGTGTGTGCAGGAAGCCGCAAGGGACGGTTCATGACCTTGCGGCACCGTCGGAAGGCCCGCGGCAACCAGTGCCGGCTGGAGGCAGCAGGCGATTGCCGGCACGCCGGCGCCGGAAACGAGCACGGCGTGGCCTTGCCCGGGGGCGGTCGGACCGCCGTACACAGCAACTCCGGCACGAACAACCCCACTTACGGCCGGACGTGGCAACACGAGCGCCGGCATGCAGCGAGATCTCAACCCAAGGCATAGCAAGACATCCTTGGTGGGCGGCTGTCGAGCCGAGGGTGGATCGGCTTGTTGTCCCCAGTCCGAGGACGCGGGTCGGTTTGTCTGGTAGTTCTGGGAAGTGGGCGCCGGGGGCGGTTCGTTGGGCCGGTCGTGACGGTGGCGGTGGCTGTGGCTGTGGTGGTTCGGGGGTGGGGTGTGTCGCAGGTGTGGAAGATGGCGGTTGTGGTGGTCGGGGTGGTGGTGGTCGTCTCGACGCCGTTGTTGTGGTTGTTGGACGGTCCGGATGCGGGGCAGTTGGTGGGGGCGTCGGTTCAGGGGGCGACGGGGGTGGGTGCGTTGGTGTGGGCGCTGTTCCGGGAGCGGGCGA